>NZ_ABHJ01000003.1:0-212333 GCF_000171895.1 Hydrogenivirga sp. 128-5-R1-1 | reverse complement strand
GCTTTCGGGTCACCTTTCACCGCAACTATGCGGTCGTTCTTGACGGCGACCATGACTCCACAGCCCGTCCCGCAGAACCTACAGACAGCCTTGTCCCAGCGCCAGCCTGCCTCTGCCTTCGCTGCCTTGGCGAGCGCCTCCTTGGGGACGCTCATCCCAACGGCGGTTGCTGCAGAAACGGCGGCAGCCGTCTTTAAAAAGTCCCTCCGGGAAACTCCCTTGCCGGGAGCCCTTTCCTTAACAGTAGCCTCAGCCATGACTATACCCTCCTATAGCTGATAAACATCACATGACATAGGTCATGTAAATAAGTATAGACTTTTTTTACCTGTTTATCAAGTTATCATAATTATCGGATAAACGTTGAGAGACAGAGGGTTGAAAGTTAGTATGCGGGTATTTACCTAAGACCTTCTCTTACCAAGAACTTTGAGCGGTAGTCCCCAGACCTTGGTAAAGTGTTTGCCCGCTATGTGGTCAAAGGCATCCTCCTCGGTGTAGGTGGCAAGATCCTCCTCGTAGAGGGAGTTGGGCGATCTCCTGCCTACCACGCTGACGCTGCCCTTGTAGAGCTTGAGTCTGACCTCGCCGCTGGCGTCCCGGGCAAGCCTGCCCGTGAAGGCGTCCAGAGCCTCTCTCAGGGGTGTAAACCATAGACCCTCGTAAACGAGCTTTGCATACTCGTGGGGAACGTGATTCATGAAGTAGTGGAAGGTGAACCTGTCGGTAACGAGAGATAGGATGTCCCTGTAAGCCTCGTAGAGGACGAGAGCCCCCGGAGCCTCGTATATCTCCCGGCTCTTTATACCCACGAGCCTGTTTTCCACCATGTCTATCCTGCCGACCCCGTGTCTGCCCGCTATCTCGTTTAGCTCAAGTATGAGGTCGCTGAGAAGTCTGTACTCTGCGCCGTTCAGACTCCTGGGAACACCCTCTTCAAAGCCTATAGTGACGTACTCGGGTTCGTTAGGCGCCCTTTCGGGAGAGGTAGTTATCTGGTAAGCGTCCTCGGGCGGCTCCTGCCAGGGGTCTTCCAGGGGACCACACTCAACCGATACACCCCAGAGGTTTCTATCTATGGAGTAGGGTTTTTCCTTCGTAGCCTTCACGGGTATCCCGTGCTTCTTGGCGTACTCAACCTGCTCCTCCCTCGCCTTGAACTCCCACTCCCTCACCGGAGCGAGGACTTCTATATCGGGGTTCAGAGCCCATACGGACAGCTCAAACCTCACCTGATCGTTGCCCTTTCCCGTTGAGCCGTGCGCCACATAGTCCGCCCTGAACTTATCAGCGTAATGGACGAGCTTCTTAGAGATGAGTGGTCTTGAGAGGGAGGCTGTGAGGGGGTACTTACCTTCATACAGGGCTAAAGCCCGCAGGGTCGGCAGGCAGAAGTCCCTCGCGAACTCCTCCTTTATGTCCTCCACTATGGCTTCAACGGCACCTGCAGCCCGCGCCTTGTCGGGTATCTCGGCGAGCTCCTCACCCTGACCAACGTCCGCCGTGTAGGTTATAACCTCGTAGCCTTTGTCCGTCAACCACCTGACTATAACGGAGGTGTCAAGACCTCCCGAGTAAGCGAGCACGACCCTCTTAGCCATAGGGAAGTATTATAATCCCTTCTATAATATCTCCCGTGTGGAGAGAGGCGCTCCTCCTGTGGAAGCTCAGCCTTAAAGCCAGCCCCCCGCTGACGGGAACCGTTATAGCACTTCTGACCCTTTTAAACCTACTTACCTTCCTGCCACCCTTCAGCATGATGGCGTTCCTCCTTAACTACTACATACTGTTTTCCTTCGTAGTCTTCGTGTCAAAGAAGTTCATTGAGGGAGAGGGCAGCCTTAGCTACGTGGAGAGGAGCATGAGAGAGAACTCCACAAGAGCCCTCTTCACTTACTTTTACGAGACCGTGGCAGTCCTCGTAGGACAGATTATCCTGAGCGTTGGTGCGGTTATATTTGCACTTGTCGTGCTGAGCGTGGGAGGGGTATGGTCGGTCATACGACCTCTGCTTGAGGGCGGAGAGGTCAGCTGGACTGGGCTACTCATAAGCACCCTTCTCGCCGTCTTCGTATACCTTTCGGTGGTGACCTCCTTTCCCATATTCTTCGGGAGGGCTATGCTGAGAGGTAGGGGCTTCAGCGGAACCCTGAAGAGCTTCGTAACCTCCCTGTATGCGGAGATAAGCTGGAAGACCATACTGAACTGGGACTACCTGAGGTCTTCGGCGGTTATATCCCTGATAACCTTTGGGTTCTTCCTGGCTCACCTTCTTGTGGTCATTATCACACCCCTTCTGGTCTTTGGACCAGTCCTGACCTTCCTAACCGTGCACCTGTTATACACCTTCGGTACGGTGGCAGCCTTCAAGCTCCTCCGCTCCTGAATATGTCAACGGGGTTGAGCTTTGCAGCCCTCCTGGCTGGGTAGACGGAGGCGAACCATGAGAAGGCGAGGGCGAAGAGAGCACCGCCGACGTAGTACCAGTGGGAACGGTCAAGTATGAAGCCCTTAGCCCTTATCAGACCCTCAAGGTCTATCTCTATGCTCGCAAGGTACTCTTGAGCTACGTAAGCGGACACACCCCCTATGACCACACCCATCGCACCTATCAGGAACCCTTGCAGCAGGAATATGTAGGTTATGTCCCTGCTTGAGTAACCCATAGCTTTGAGAATGGCGATGTCCCTCTGCTTCTCCAGAACGGTCATCATAAGTATGTTGAATATCCCGAAGGCGGAAACCAGGAGTATAGCTCCGACCACCATGTAGGTTATCGTCTTCTGTATCTTGAAGAGCTGAAGAAAGTTACTGTAGGCTTCCTGCCAGCTCTGGGCATCGTGCCCCGTCCTCGCCTCTATGTGTCTGGCTATACTTACAGCCTCGTCCACATCCTTGACCCTCACCACGAGCTCGTTCACCTCGTTGGGTCTGTCGTAGAGCTTCTGCATAGCCCTTATGTGTATGTAAGCCCTGCTCTTATCTATCGTGGTTATACCAGAGTTGAAGAAGTCCACAACCTCAAACACCTGAGAGGTACCTCTGGGGGATATCAGTATGACCTTCTTACCCGTTTCCCTGACGCCCAGATCCCTCGCCACGAGCTTGCCCAGTATAATCCCATTCCTCCTGACCTTCAGAGAGTCAAGGTTTCCCTTCTCAAGGTATCTCTCCACGCTCGTCGCCCTTCCCTCAAGGTTCGGGTCTATGCCGAACAGGTTTACGGGAACGTCCTTGGGTCCAAACCTGACTATAGCGTTCCCCCTCAGGTGGGGGGACATTCCCAGGATACCCTCAAGGGACGAGAACTCCTCTATGATCCTCCTGTAGTCCCCCAGCTTGTCCCTAACCTCCTTGGGCTTGGAACCGAGGACTTCAACTATCACGTCCTCATCAAAGACACGGGAGAGTATCCTCTTCTCGTCGTAGTTAAACTTGGGCTTTATGGATATGTGGGCGTCAAGGTCTATAACCTGCTTTATGAAGTGCTTCTGAAAACCAAGCATAAGAGAGCTCATCACCACGAAAGCCGCCATGCCTATAGCCACCCCCAGGGTGGAAACTACGGTCTGCCTCCTCCTCTGAAGGATAAGCTTCAGGCTGACGAACAACACATGACGCATGCCTTTACAATTTTAAGGGAATGGAAGATATAAGAGCCCACGCCCTGAGCGTAGAAAAACTGCTGGAAGTTCTCAAGAGCTCCCATTCGGGGATAGGTGAGGAAGAGGCTGAAAAGAGGCTGGCGCTCTACGGCAGAAATGAGGTAGAGACGGATAGGGAGAGTGCAGCGTCCATACTCCTGCGGCAGTTCAAAAGTCCCCTCGTTTACATACTCCTTACAGCCTCACTCGTAGCCCTGCTGATGGGTGAGAGGGTGGACTTCCTCCTGATAGTGGGCATAGTCTCCGTTAACGCTCTAATAGGCTTCTTTCAGGAGTACAGGGCTATGACCACCCTGGAATCCCTCAGAAAGATGACGGAGCTGAGCGCAAAGGTCATAAGGGGAGGCAGGCTCAGGGAGATACCCTCCTCTACGGTGGTTCCGGGAGACATAGTCCTGATTGAGGAGGGGGACGTGGTTCCCGCAGACATCAGGCTGATTGACAGCAGGAGTCTGCTTATAGATGAATCTCTGCTTACCGGGGAGTCAGTGCCCGTTGAGAAGGATCATGAAGCCCTCCTTCCCGAGGACACACCCCTTTACGAGAGAAAAAACTTAGCCTTCAAAGGGACACTCGTGGTCAGGGGATACGGTAAGGGTGTGGTTTACGCAACGGGTTTCAACACCGAGCTCGGAAAGATAAGCCTCAGGGCTGGCGAAACATCTCCCGATACACCCCTGACGAGAGCCCTAAAGAGCTTTTCGAAGAGATGGATGGCGGTTCTGGTGAGCCTGCTCTCCTTCCTCTTCTTGGTGGGCATTCTTCAGGGAAGAGGTTTTTACGAGGTGGGTATGCTCGTTATAGCGGAGCTCGTGTCCGCCGTTCCCGAGGGACTGCCCATAGTGATAACCCTCGTCTTAGTTGTCGGTGCCCTCAGGCTCTCAAGGAGGAAGACCTACATAAGGTACTTGCCCGCTGCGGAGACCCTTGGGAGCACGAGCTTCATAGCCGCGGACAAGACCGGGACCATCACCCAAGGGAAGCTGAAGGCTCAGGAGAGCTTCGCCCTTGACAGAGATGCCCTCATCCTCGTATCGGCTCTGTGCAACAACTCCGACGGCAAGAGAGGAGACCCCGTTGAGGTAGCCCTCGTAAGGTGGCTGGAAGAGGAAGGGATAGACTGGAGAGCTATCAGGGAGTCCTTTCCAAGGGTCAGGGAGTTCCCCTTTGACACGAGGAGAAGGCTCATGGCTACGGTGCACAGAACGGAAGACGGCTACCTCCTCCTCGTCAAGGGGGCTCTTGAGAGCCTATCGGAGATGACCACGGAGATACGGGAGGAGCTTAAAAAGGTGCACGACGAAATGGCTGAGAGGGGGCTCAGGGTTCTCGCCTTCGGTATAGCCAGGTTAGGAGAGCCCCCCGAGTCCTTAGAGGGCGTGAAACTCAAAGTAGTCGGTCTCGTAGGGTTTATAGACCCTCCCAAGGAGGGTGTGAAGGAAGCTGTTGAAACTGCAAGGAAGGCTGGTATAAGGGTGATCATGATAACGGGAGACAACCTCAAGACCGCGAAGGCGGTAGGAAGCATGGTCGGGATATACAGGAGGGGAGACTGGGCTATAGAGGGCAGGCAGATGGAGAGCTATACGGACGAGGAGCTCTACAACCTCCTGAAGAAGACCGCCGTCGTAGCGAGGGCGCTACCCGAGGACAAGTACAGGATAGTGAGGGTTCTCCAGAGCAGGGGCGAGATAGTGGCGGTCACGGGGGACGGCGTTAACGACGTTCCAGCCCTCAAGGTCGCGGACATAGGGATAGCGATGGGCTCGGGCGCTCAGGCAGCGAAGGACGTGGCGAAGATGGTCATAACGGACAATAATCTCTCTGTCATAGTTGAGGCTGTCAGGTGGGGCAGGGTGATAGCCAGAAACATTCGCAGGGCGATACACTATCTCCTGTCGGCGAGCTTCGGTGAGGTGTTCCTAATATCAAGCTCTTTTCTCATGAACCTGCCCTTTCCCCTATACCCGACCCAGATACTCTGGATAAACCTCGTGACAGACGGGGTGCAGGATAAAGCCTTCCCCTTCAACAGGGAGGAGATAGACCTCATGAGGGAAAGACCGAAGAAGCCGGAGAGCCTATTCTTTGACAGGAGCCTCCTTCTGGACACACTCTCAACGGCGGCTTTCATGGGAACCGTAAACCTGCTTCTCTTTTACTACCTGCTGGGGAAGGAGAGCTACCCTCTCGCAGTGAGCATAACCTTTACCTCCGTAGTCGTAAACCAGTGGTTCATAGGGATGCAGACGATCAGAGAGCTCCCGTTCCTCTACAAGCCCTGGAGGAACTTCACCATGAACCCCTACATATATCTCGGTCTGGTTGCCGGAGTACTTTTACAGCTCGGAGCTTTGTACCTCTTCCCCTCCTACCTGCACGCCGAGCCTCTGCCTACGGAAGGCTGGTTCCTCGTCCTAACCACTTCAATAGGCGTATTCCTGTTTATAGAGCTTAGAAAGACCCTTAAGTTCCTGTTCAGAAAGAGAGGTCACTCTTGAACAAGACAGGGAGTTCCTGGGGGGTAACCTATGACCTCCGCATACCTCTCAAATACCCTGTTCACTTTAACCTTCCTTCTTTCTCCATCAACTACAAGCACGGCGAAGCCGTCCTTCACAGCACCTAAAGGCACCACGGTGGTCTTAAGTCTGCTGACCACGATGTTCCCCTCAACGACTGAGTTCACCGGGACGTTCTCCGGTAGATCAACGGCGACTTCAACCTCAACGACCCGACGCGATGGCTCGCTCTCAAGGTCAAAGCTCTCAACCGTGCCCTCAAACACCCTCCCCGGGACGGCGTCCGTTGTTATGTAAACCTTCTGCCCCTTTCTCACTAAGGGTGCAAACTCCTCGTCCACCAGGAGGACGACCTTTTTCTTCAGAGAACCGAGGGATAAGAGCGTGTTCTCCCTGCTCATAGGATTGACGTAATCGCCCTCCTCAACGAACCTCTTCAGAACGATCCCCTCTATGGGACTCCTTATCGTGTAATTATTGAGCTCTCTTCTGAGCGAGTCCCTCTCCTTTTCAAGGTAGGATAGCTCCGTCTCTAATTCCCTTATCCTGTCCCTGAGGCTCAGTTCGGCTATTCTTAGGTCTTCCTTTGCGAGCCTGTAAAGTCTCTCAGCCTCCTCAAGGGCTTCCTTAGGTATGACCCCTCTCTCGTAGAGCCTTAGCCTCCTTCTGTATCTCCTCTCAGCCTTATCAAGGTTCTCCCTCTTGGTGCTGATGCCGTGCTCAAGACTCTTCATGAAGTCGGAATCTTCCTTAAGCCTGTCCTGAAGGAGCTTTATTTTCTTCTCTATGGCTCCTATCCTTTCTCTCAGACCGCCGCTGTCTATGAGGGCGAGGGTCTGACCTTTCTTAACCCTGTCCCCCCTGTCCACGAAGACTTTCCTAACGTAGCCCGAAACGGAAGAGCGAACCGAAAGATAAAGGTCGCTTTTGACGTATCCCGACCCGTAAACAGCCCTGACTACCTCCTTAGTCTGGACGGCACACTCCTCCGAACGTGCCATCGCACCGGTCAGGAGGACAAGGAGGGCGAGCAGCTTTGCAAGTTTCATGGAGATTTATTGTAAAATCCTATCATGGCGCAGATAGTTAAGAAGGAATTCCTTGAGAGCCTCTTAACCCATGAAATTAAGGAGCTGTCCAGGATAAAGGCTCAGCTAAACCTCGCCGAGCACGTTCCAGCCATAGACAACGTCACCGTGGCGGTCGTTCCCGTGAGAGGAAAGGCTGTGGAGGAGGTTACGGAACCAATCAAGAGGGTGCTCAGGGACTCGGACGTCATGTTCCCCGGTGAGGGCTACCTCATACTCCTGCTCCCCGGCACGGACGAGATGGGCGCGATCCACATCCTTGAGGGTGTCTCTGAGTTCCTCGGCGGTGAGATGAAGTTCTCTTACGTGGTGTACCCCCAGGAGGGCGAGTCCGCCAAGGAGCTGGTTGATAGGCTCAAGGAGAAGGCTAAGGCTGAGCTGGGTGTTACCCTGAGCTAAAGGGTTATCTCCACAACCTTGCCCGCAGGGACGTCCACCTTTCTCTCAAGGGTTATGTAGTTCTCCGTTAGCAGTCTTCCGTTCCCGAGGACGGTAGCTCTGAGCTTCCTGCCCATGTTACCCTCGTAAAACTCTTTTCTCTTGATCTCATCAAGCTCCCCGAGGAGCTTAACTCTCTCCTTCTTAACCCCCTCCGGCACCTTGTTCCCGAACCTGCTCGCCTTGGTGAAAGGTCTATCGGAGTAAGGGAACACGTGGAGGTACGCGAAGGGAATCTCCTCCACGAACTTCAGGGTATCTCTGAAGTCCTCCTCGCTCTCACCGGGAAAACCGGCTATAACGTCCGTTCCTACGGCGGACTCAGGTCTCCTCTTCACTATGAACTCAACCACCTCTCTGAACTCCTCTCTTCCGTAGCCCCTCTCCATGAGCTTGAGCACCCTGTCCGAGCCGCTCTGAAGGGAGAGGTGAAAGTGGGGCGCTATCCTTCTTTCGGAAACCACGAGCTCAAGGAGCTCGTCGGAGATCTCCTTCACGTGCATGGAGGAAAGCCTCACAAGCTTTATACCCTCCACCTTAAGCACCTCAAGGAGAAGCTCGTAGAGGGAACTGCCCACATCCCAGCCGTACTGGGAGAGCTGGGTTCCCGAGAGGACAACCTCTTCAAAGCCCTGCAGGGCGAGAAGCCTCACCTGTTCTATGACCTTCTCCTTAGGGGCGCTCCTGACCTTCCCACGGGCGAAGGGTATCACACAGAAGGTACAGAACTTGTTACACCCTTCCTGAACCTTTATGAAGGGTCTTGACTCCTCAAAGTAGAGGACGGTATCAAAGTTCTTGAGCTCCTTCTGACGGAATATCTCCCCAACGACCACCTTTCTGTCCCTGTTCTCCAGAGCTTCCTCAACCAGCTTCAGTATCTCGTCCTTATGGGTGTTGCCGACGACGAGGTCAACCTCTTCAAGGGAGGCGAGCTCCTCCGGTTTTACCTGGGCGTAGCAACCCGTTGCCACCACGAGGGCATTGGGGTTTCTCCTCTTAGCCCGGTAGAGCGCCTGCCTTGAGGAACGGTCTCCGCCTGAGGTCACTGTGCAGGTGTTTATAACGTAAACGTCCGCAGGCTCTTCAAAATCAACCACCTCATAGCCAGACTCCGCGAACCTGGAACGCATCAGGTCTGTATCGAACTGGTTCATCCTGCAACCTAAGGTTACGAAGGAGACCTTCATAGTTTGATAAATATATTCCCTCAGTAGTCCAGGGACGAACAGAGTAGCTTCCTCAAGAGGACGGTGGCGTAACTCCCGGGGGGCAACGTGAAGGATAGCTTTACGTATCCCCTGCCCTCCTCAAGAACTCTCAAACCCTGAGGGAAGGCGAAGGCTTTTCTCACACCGTCGGTGAAGAGCTTTACCCCTATCCTCCGGGCGCGGATCACCTCCTCGTTTATACCTTCTTCTCTGAGAACCTCTTTAATTATCAGCTCCACCTTTTTGTTCTTAGGCTTGAACTCAGTTCCCAGGAAGGGTATCTCAAGCTCCCTTATCTCTTCAAAGAGCCCTTCATCCACCTCCTTTATGAAGGAGAGCCTCCACTTCAAAAACGGAACGGAACAGTGTTTGAAGTACCGAACGACGAAGGTGTTCAGGTATCTGTTCCAGAGGTAGCTCTGGTAAGCAAACAAGAACATGAGCTTGATACTTTTGGGCAACCCCGAGAGGGCTTCTTCATAGGACTTACCCTTCATGAGGGACTTTACGAGGTTTATCTCGGGGTGGGAACTCTGGGGCATGATCCTGAGGAACTCCTTCCACCTTCCCCAAGCTCTCAGGAGGGCTTTCTTTCTGCCTCTGTCCTTCAGAGAGGTGAGGTACTCTTTCACGGCACCTTCGTAGTCGTTCCTGAGAAGGTACTTCACTATAAAGTTCCCGGCGTACCTGACCGACCCAAACCTCTGTTCCCCGAAGTAGTTTTCAAAGCCAAACCTTTTGACGAAGGGTATCCTCTCCTTTAGGAACTCCCTTTTCCTATCTCCGATCCTCCTAAGGGTGATCTCAAAGTAATTCCCCTCTATGTCTCCAAGGCTTACGGGTCTGTTTCCGTAGCCAAGGAACTTCAGGCTCAGGTTTTCCTCCGTAAACTCCTTTATCTCGGGGGGTCTGTCCACCGATATGAACTGCTCTGACAGAGAGTTCTTGTCCTTAAGACCACCGAACCCGATCCTCTTTTCGGGAACTCCGAGGCGTTTCGCAACCTCCCTGACAGCTTCAAGGGTGCTGAGGTTCTTCTTTCTCATCAGGAAGTACGCGAAGCGTCCTTTCTGTTCAAAATCTAAGTGTTTGATCTCCCTTACGTAGAAATCCTCTGGACATTCTTTAACTCTTGCCATAACTTACTTAATAAGGATACATGCAAGCCACAGACATAATTCTGATATCGTTTCTGGCGGGTGCCGGCGCGCTCCTGCTGTGGAAAGGTACCAGAAAAAAGAGTAAGGGCGAGTGCTGCCAGTAGGTCTTGCTGAACTCCATACTGCTGAATTAAAGGAGGTGTACGTGCATGAAGGTATTTAAGGTGAAGAGCAGAAGGGAAAGGGAGAGGATTGAACGAAGGGTGTTGAAGAACAGGAAGGTTGTCGCCGTTGTGAACGACGTTAGAGACCTGAACTCTGACTTTGTTAAGAGGGCTGATGTGGTTGTAGTTGATGAGAGCTTCGGGAGGGAAGGCTTCTCCACACCCAACTGACCGCCGGGCAGTATTCGTGTCTTACGAGAAAATAGGGAGGGGTCATCACAAGACTTCGTAAAAACATCCAACTATACCGTTCCTTGACCATTACACAGATCCGCCTTTGATCTCCGGCTCTCCGTGAGCCCCACAAAAACTTGACAAAATTATACTCAAGAAATATTATAATGAAAGTGAAGAAAGGAGGTAGGAGGAATGATAAGCGAGAATCTGTTTTCAGCTAAATCCCTTGAATACCTGAACAGGGCAAAGGAGATAGCCCGTCAAGAGGGGGACACAAAGGTTGATACAGACCACCTCTTGATAGCCCTTCTGTCTGAGGAAGACTCGCCTCTCGCTAAGTTCCTTGAAAAGAGGGGTGTGGACAGAAGGGAGTTCGTAAAGAGGATAAAGGAACACCTCGGAAACCTCAAAGAGCAGATAGAAAAGGCGGTTGAGCAGGAGGCTAAACAGCTCATAAACCTCCGCTCTCAAATAATGCAGGTCAAGTCGGACATAGGAGGCACTCAGGCTGAACTTCAGAAGCTCAGACAGGCAAGAGCGAGAATAGAGAGGGAGTTAGAACAGGCGCGCAGATACGGGGACTACTGGACGATGGAGAGCCTTGAGCTTGAACTCAGAAGGCTCAATTCCCTTGAACAGAACTACCGCAGACAGCTTGAGAGCGTTGAGAAGAGCCTCAGCTCTGTGTTCAAACCAGAGGACGTAAAAGCGTTCCTTGACAACAGGCTCTCCATAGATGGATTGATAAGGAAGGCTATTGAGGATTCCTCTTTAATTCAGCAGGTCAAGGAGATAGGCATATCACCCGACAGGGTAATAGACAGGATAGCCAAGAGGGTTTTCGGCAAGGAACCGGCTTTTGACTACAGCGAATACCTTATAAGAGTCCTTGAAAATGCCCAGAACAGGGCTGTGAGTGAGGGCGAGAGCCAGGTTCAGCCCTCTCACATAGGAGCCTCTTTGATTGAGGCAAAGGATACGATAGGCGGTAGATTAATAAATCAGGTAATAGGAGGTGAAAAGGAGATGAAGGATGTAGGTCAGGAGCTTAAGGAGGAGGAGAAGTCTCCCCTTGAAAGGTTCGGTGTCAACCTCACCGAGATGGCAAGGGAGGGAAAGCTTGACCCAGTTATAGGTAGAGAGAGGGAGATAAACCAGGTGGTTGAAGTCCTTCTCAGGAGGACAAAGAACAATCCCGTCCTGGTGGGAGATCCCGGTGTGGGTAAAACGGCCATAGTGGAAGGTTTAGCCCAGAGGATAGTGAACAAGGAAGTCCCTCCCGAGCTCCAGGACAAGGAGATATGGGCTATTGATATGGCTACACTCCTTGCAGGTTCCAAATACAGAGGTGAGTTTGAGGAAAGGTTAAAGGCACTATTGGACGAGGTTAAGGAGAAGGGTAACGTAATACTCTTTATAGACGAGATACATACCATAGTGGGCGCAGGAAAGGCTGAAGGCGCGGTTGACGCAGGCAACATAATGAAGCCTGCCCTCGCAAGGGGTGAGATAAGGGTCATAGGTGCAACGACCGTTGACGAGTACAGGAAGTACATAGAGAAAGACCCTGCCCTTGAAAGGAGGTTCCAGCCCATATACGTTGATGAGCCTTCAGAAGAGGAAGCTATGGAAATTCTCAAGGGTCTGCGCCCCAAGCTTGAACAGCACCACAAGGTAAAGATATCCGACGAAGCCATAGAGGCTGCCGTAAAGCTCACCAAGAGGTACGTGACCTTCAGAAAGCTGCCTGACAAGGCTATAGACGCCCTTGACCAAGCGTCCGCCAGGAAGAAGCTCTCGGTTATAGGCGTACCTCCGGAGATACAGGAGGTTGAGAGGAAGCTGAAGGCGCTGGACGAGGAGATAATGAAGGCGAACCTTGAGGGTGATTACGAGAAGGAAGCCCAGCTAAAAGTTCAGAAGGCTCAGCTTGAGAAGGAGAAACAGGAGCTCACGGAGAAACTGGGCGGACTTGATATAAAGGTAAAGGAGTTGAAGAAGAAGATAGAAGAGCTGGATAAGGAGATAATGAAAGCTGCCGAGAGCGGAGACTACGAAAGGGAAGCTCAGTTAAAGATAGAGAAGGTAAACCTGGAGAAAGAGCTAAAAGCCCTTGAGTCCCAGAAGGCGGAGGAGCTCGTGGTCGGCTGGGACGACGTTGCCCAGGTGGTCTCCGAGTGGACAGGAATACCCGTGACCAGGCTCAAAGAGGAGGAGATGGAAAAGCTCCTCAAGCTGGAAGACGAGCTCCACAAGAGGGTGGTTGACCAGGAGCATGCGGTCAAAGCCGTATCCGAGGCTATAAGGAGAGCGAGAGCCGGACTTAAAGACCCCAAGAGACCTATAGCCAGCTTCCTGTTCTTGGGTCCCACCGGTGTTGGTAAGACTGAGCTATCAAAGGCATTAGCAGAACTTCTGTTTGGAGAGGAAGACGCCCTCATAAGGCTGGACATGTCCGAGTTCAAAGAGGAACACTCAGTAGCAAAACTCATAGGTGCGCCTCCGGGATACGTAGGATACGAGGAGGGTGGAAAGCTTACCGAGGCTGTGAGGAGAAAGCCTTACTCCGTGATACTCCTTGACGAGATAGAGAAGGCTCACCCGAGGGTCTTTGACCTCTTCCTGCAGGTGCTTGACGACGGAAGACTCACAGACTCTCACGGTAGAACCGTGGACTTCAGGAACACAGTCATAATAATGACCTCCAACATAGGCTCTCAATACCTGCTTAACATACCCGTTGATGCCAGCGAAGATGTGGTTGAGAGAGAGTTTGAAAAGGCTAAGGAGAAAGTCCTTGACGAGCTGAAGAACTTCTTCAGACCTGAATTCCTCAACAGGGTGGACGAGGTGATAGTCTTCAAGCCACTGACCATGAAGGAGCTCTCACAGATAATAGACCTGCTCGTGGCTAACGTGAACAGAAGGTTGGCGGAGAGAAATATACGCATAAAGTTGACCGAAGAAGCCAAGAAAGAGCTCGTTGCAAGGGGATACGACCCTGCCTTCGGAGCAAGACCTTTGAAGAGAACGCTCCAGAGGTATGTGGAGACACCCCTCGCCGACAAGATAATAAAGGGCGAGATAAAGGACGGAATGACCGTGATCGTGGACTTCCAGGATGGGGAGTTCAAGTTTATACCCGAAGAGGAACACGAACCTGCTACCACACCGAGCGGAGACACAAAAGAGGAAGGCTAAGCCCTTCCTCTTTCTCCACGCCCTTTTTCTATAATTAATTACCTAACGGGGCGTAGCTCAGGTGGTAGAGCGCCGGTTTCGGGAACCGGAGGTCGCAGGTTCAAGTCCTGTCGCCCCGACCACCCTTGTAGAAAACAGCATAAAGTGAGATTGAACACTAAAAAAATGCGACTGGCACACAATAAAATGCGACTGAGAAGGAGGGAAGAATGGCTCCAAGGATAGGTCTATCAAAGCTTTTAGACTGAGGATGTCAACTTTTTAAAGCAAAGGAACGCCCTCCAAGTGTCAAGGCAAAAGCAGTCTTGCTTTACTTCAGGGACGTATATCTAAGAGACATTCAGAAATACCTCCTGCACAGACTCCTTTTATTGTGTTTCAACCTTCTGAAGGTATATATGAGCTTGCTGCCCCTTTCTTTCCATGCTTTAGGTACTTTTCCAACAGGCTCGGCTCCAGCAGAGTTGATAATTACAGAAAAATCCATATTTTCTCTAAAATGGGAGCTTCCTCAGAGGAAAGCACTCTCAGGGCTATCCCTTACCCCACGATAGTGGTGGATATACCTACGTTCAGGATAAGGTATGCGAATCCTCCCTGTAGGGATCTCCTCGGCATAGGTGAAGGAGAAAAGCCGTACATTGGAGAGCTCTTTCCTGCACACCTGGAGGGTAGCATGGTCAGCATGATCAGGAAGTGCATTGAGAGGGAAGAGCCCTGCAGGGAAAGGGTTTACTTGCAAAATTTGTCGGATAAAAGGCTCATCCCGGTTGAACTTACCATCGGTAGCAAGGGGCCGGAGAACTCCTTTGTCCTTGTCATTAGGGATCTGTCTGCACCCTCTGACGACAGCGTGGAGTATATAAAAAATCTGTACAAAGTGCTGAGTGACGTTAACAAGCTCATTACTACGGATAGTAACGAGGTAGCTCTCATAAAGAGTATAGCCTCTCTGCTTTTCCGCAGCGGAATGTTCAGTTATGTTGCGATATATTCTTTGACCGAGAAAGATCCTATAGCGCAGGAGGGACTCCGCAACCCAAAGCTGGATACGCTATGCTTCCCCATAAAGGTGAGCAAGAACAGATATGGTTACTACATGGTAGTCTCAAAGCCGGAAGGCGTAATATTCTCTCCTCTTGAGATAAACCTCCTTTCGGAGGTAGCCAACGACATATACTACGGACTCAAAAGCAGGGTCGCCGAATCTCGCCTTGAGGCTCTGTCCCTCACCGACGAGCTTACCGGACTACCTAATAGGATAGCTTTTACGTCTTCTATGTCAAAACACATAGAGATCGCAAGAGCTAAGAAAAAGTCTCTTGTCTTAATTCTCCTTGATATAGACGGGTTCAACAACATCAACCAGGCGTTCGGTAACGCTTACGGGGATGAGCTGCTCATCAAGGTGTCTCTCATTATTAAGTCAATAGTTCGTAAGTCCGATGTGATTGCAAGGACCGGATCCGACGAGTTCAGTGTACTCATGGTATCCGGCGATCCCATTCTATCCACAACACGCTTTATTCAGAGGCTGAAGGATGCCTTCAGGGAGCCCGTAATCCTGGACGAACACAGGATTCTGGTGACTTTTTCCGCAGGTATATCCGTATTTCCCCTTGACTCTGAAGATGATAAGACCTTGTGGGCTAACGCATCTGCCTCTATGAATAAAGCCAAATCTATGGGAGGCAACTCCAGTGTCTTCTACTCAAAGTCTATAGCGATAGCCTCCAGAGATTCTATAAAGATCAGGTCAGATTTGAGGGAGGCTATAGATAAGGACGAGTTCGTCATGTACTACCAGCCTAAGATAGATCTCTCCACGGGTAAAGCCGTCGGTGCTGAGGCTTTGATAAGGTGGATAAAGGACGGAACCGTAGTTCCTCCCATGAAGTTCATACCTCTGATAGAGGAGGGGGAGCTTATCCACGAGGTGGGCGAGATAGTGATCGGGAAGGTGTGCAGGCAGGTCAAAGACTGGAGCGAGAAGGGAATAAGGGTGCCCGTTGCCCTTAACGTGTCACCCTCCCAAATAAGATCCCCGGCTTTCTCTAAAGCTCTATCCTTCCAGAGGGAGGACTGCAGCTCCGGGTTAGTAGAGGTTGAGATAACGGAATCTGCCATTATGGACGACTTCCACAGGGCGGTTGGATTCATAGAGAGGCTCGCATCTCTGAACATAAAGACCTACATAGACGACTTCGGAACGGGCTACTCGTCCCTTGCCTACCTCAAGAAGCTCCCTGTGTATGCCATAAAGATAGACAGGGAGTTTATAAAGGACTTCCCGTCCGACAGGGATAGCTACGAGATGGTGAAGGTGATACTTTCTCTTGCCAAAACCTTCGGTCTAAAGGTGGTTGCGGAAGGTGTGGAGACGGAGGATCAGGCAGAGCATCTGCGGCGTATGGGCTGTGATTACGCTCAGGGCTTTTACTACTCACCGCCCGTACCTGCGGAAGAGTTTGAGAGGTTGTATAGAGAAAAATGGAACTGAAGGATATACAACGGAAGTTGAGGGAGGATATGGACTTCTTTGAAAGCTACAAGGAGAAGTTCGTATCCAACTTTATGGAGGCGCTGACGAGCGAAAAGCCCTCCATGAAAGACACACCCGTGCTGAATACCATGGTGGGCAGGATATACTCCCTGCTCTTTTCCCTGTCGGGAGACCCGAGGAAAGACCTCTTTGCCCTTGCCTCAACCCTTGCGAGGAACAAGCTCGCCTTCAAGAAGATCCTCCTTGACACCTGCTTGAAGATGATGAAGGACTACATAGACCACATAGCTAAGAACCTGTCTGACTACAACAGGATAAAGAGCTTCGTAGACCTTATAGACGTGTACGTGGGAGTGGTTGAAGACGCATACATAGACTATGTAAAGAGTCTGAAGGAGGATATAGCTAAGGAAAAAGAGCTTCGTCGTGCAGAGAGCGAGCACCTGGCGATAGACCTGCTGAATAAATTGCTCAAAAAGAGCATAAAGAAGGTGGTAGTCCACGCCAGGTACAAGGGGCTTTTTGTGGACACCAAGTCCGAACTCCTGAGTTTAAGAGACAGCCGTCTGAAGATAAAGACTTCCCACATGAGCGTTTACCACGAGGGACTTGTGCTATATCTCAAGGGTGCCGGCATACCGGAGGCTATAGAGGCGGAGGTGGTGGACGTGGACACGGACAACATGATCATAGAGGTGCAAGTGAAAGGCTTTATCAACCTACCTGAGGAGAATAGAAAGCATGTGAGGGTAGTTCCCGAAACAGATATAAAGGTCAGGATTATACGTGCGAGCGAGGAAATAGAGGGCATAGTAGCCGATATATCTGTCCACGGAGTGGGTATGTATGTTAGGGATGTCGGCGGGATCAAGGTGGGTGATGAGGTGAAAGTGAGTTTTGACCTTCCCAAGGGATCCGTCTCCGTATCGGGAGAGGTAAAACACATAACCCCATTCAACAACGTAATGAGGATCGGAGTATTTTTCAACGCTGACCTACATACAGAAGATCTGATAAGCGACTTCGTGGTCAGCAGACAGATGGATATAATAAGGGAGATAAAAGATTAGGGCTTTTTATCTTACTCCCAGTATATAGCCGGATATCTGCCCGAACTTTCAAATTCCTTCCAGCTAATCTCGTTGAGAACCTTTGAGATGATCCTGCTTACCGGATACTTGCCTGCATCCTTCGTAAGCTTTACCCTTATCCCGAGGTCGGCCTCAACATCTTCGGGAAGTTCGGTCAGTGTCTCCACGTCCTCTACAAAAGGTAGCTCCTTAATCTTCTCAAGGACTTCAGAAATCAACTCTACCTTTAAAAACCTCAATTAACAATAAACCTATTATCCTTAATTAAGGGGTAATTGAAATGAGTAAGGTGGCGACCGTAACTGCAAGGGTAGATGAAGAAACCAAGAGGGAAGCGGAAAGGATATTCAGGAAGCTCGGCATTCCGATGTCTTCTGCCATATCCGCTTTCCTGAAGGCTGTGGTAAGGAACAGAGGAATACCATTTGAACTAAAGGTTGAAGGTGTGGTGCCACCCTATCCCTATGAGGGAGGGCTTGCAAAAGTAAGAGATGCAGAATTGTCTGAGTCTTCCTTAAAAGCTCTCAAAGAGGTGGAGGAGGGGAAGGTAGAACCGTACTGATAACCTGCGATGCTACTGACTTCCTCCCTTAATAAATTGAGGGACTTTCCGCTTTACAGGGAACGAACGTTCCCTCCACGAGCATAAGCTCGGGGCAGTCCGCCCCTACTGCCCTTTTAATAAAGAACCTCTAAAGCCACCTAATACAGAATAGGGGAAGATGGTTAAATTATCTAATAAGTTTTTGCAAAATATGAGTTCCCTTGCCTTCAGATCTCCCCGATAAGAAAATTATGTCTTTCGCATATACTTCAAAACATTATGTATAAAACAAAACTTCAAAGATGGGGAAACAGTATGGCAGTGAAGATTCCTGCAGATATAGTCAGGCTATTGAATCTACATCAAGGTTCAAAACTTATTATTGAGATAAGCAGAGAAGGAATAGTGATTAAGCCCGAAAGAAGCAGGAATTTGGATGAGCTCCTGGATAGAATAACTCCTGAAAACCTTCATAGCGAGGTTGACTGGGGCAAAAGGGAGGGAAATGAACCCTGGTAAACACATACCCGATGGAGGTGGTATAGTGTGGCTTACCTTTAATCCTCAAATGGGATATGAGCAAGCATGAGGAGTCCGGCTCTGTGCTTAAGTCTAAAAAAAGTACAATGAGAAAACCTCCCTCGGTATATTTGTTATGATAATCTAAAAAGCTAAAGACTACCCTTTGAGGTTTTTGTAAAAGGAACAAAGATAAATAGGGTCATTCTGTCCAATCAGGTGAGAAATCCGGACTGGAGAGTTCCTTTCAACTCCACAACGGCACATTAGAACGAGCCAGAGCAAGGCAAAGCAGGCTATGGATGCCATTACTTTCAACTCCACAACGGCACATTAGAACTCTTCTGCTTTTTCCCGACCGAAGTTGTGTGGCTGGACTTTCAACTCCACAACGGCACATTAGAACAGTTCAAGCCGAGGCAAAGGGTGTACATCGGTGTATACTTTCAACTCCACAACGGCACATTAGAACAAGCCTGTTGCTCGGCTGCAGGATAGCTTGATACCTCAGTCTTTCAACTCCACAACGGCACATTAGAACTTTTCCTCGTCGCTCATCTTCCCCTTCTTCATGTGCTCTTTCAACTCCACAACGGCACATTAGAACTTTCGGTAGCCCTTGTTCTTATCTCAGACCTGAGGACTTTCAACTCCACAACGGCACATTAGAACACAATCATTCCCGCAAGGATGGGCTTGGGGTTAGGGGACTTTCAACTCCACAACGGCACATTAGAACAAAACTTCCTACTGAATATCAATTTATCGTTGAGGCGGAACTTTCAACTCCACAACGGCACATTAGAACTCTCTCGAACCACTCCTCCCAGTTCTCAACTGTAAGCTTCCTTTCAACTCCACAACGGCACATTAGAACACCTTACCCCGCTATTTCGTATTCATAGACTACGGTACTTTCAACTCCACAACGGCACATTAGAACACAATCATTCCCGCAAGGATGGGCTTGGGGTTAGGGGACTTTCAACTCCACAACGGCACATTAGAACAAAACTTCCTACTGAATATCAATTTATCGTTGAGGCGGAACTTTCAACTCCACAACGGCACATTAGAACTCTCTCGAACCACTCCTCCCAGTTCTCAACTGTAAGCTTCCTTTCAACTCCACAACGGCACATTAGAACACCTTACCCCGCTATTTCGTATTCATAGACTACGGTACTTTCAACTCCACAACGGCACATTAGAACTTGCTCACCTCCTTTTCTAAATCCCAAATATGAGACTCTTTCAACTCCACAACGGCACATTAGAACCCCAAACGAGCCGTCCAATAATATAAGCTAAATCAACGAATTACGCAACATCCTGTCTTCGCAAATGAAGTTAATTTCCGGAAATGCTCAGTCTTGCAAAAAGGCTCAAAAATTAGGCACTTCCAGCCCTTGCAAGGCAATAAACTCAGAAGGGTGTCATCAAGGCATCAAAACATCAAGGCATTTTGATGCACCTTAAATTCTTCCGCCCTATTCAGTTGTCAAGGAGCCGGCAGGCTCTTATGTCCTGCTACAACCTTAAAAATTTTATATCATAGATTGCGATGGAGGGGTTGGAGGAAATATACAGGCAAATTGTAGAAGAAAGAGGGTATAAATTTTTGGGATTCTTTCATCAAGAAAAGTTGCGCTTCCTTGAAGAACTATTGGATACGGATTTGGGCATAAGGGGTAGGGAAGCTAAAGGTGAACCGCCGAGAAATAGGAGACCTTTCATCGGCAGACGTTTGGGAGATAGCCTTGAGGTGTGCTTTCTAACAGAGAATAAAAAGAAGTATAAGATAACACTTGATGTATGTGAAAAGATGACCTCTTCCTGTTCGTGGATAGGAGATAGGTCTTATGCCTTCTACGACCAAAAGAGGGGGTACGGCAGGTATTTGTTCAAAGTCCTTGGTGAAGGAGACTACGTCCTCTGCGGAAGGTGTGATGACTTGGAAATTATTGATAAGCTCAGGATTTTTGAGATATGAAGGATATACTTATAGCCCTTGCACAGGGCAAAGAGGACTTGAAGGCAAGGAATTTTTTAATTAAAGAGATACGGGCTGTCGCCCGTGAGAGTAATACGGAATCTCTTTTGAGAAATCGCATAGGTGACGATTACGCCGAAGAGATACTGGCTGACTTCAAGTTGAAGGTTCTGCTGATGCTCAAATCGGGCAAGTTGGAGGAGAAGGAGTTCATAAGCACCTTTTATGTCAGGAAGATGATCCGATCCTGCATAGTTGACGCCCTCAACGGAGACCCGAAGCTAAATCTCGTAAACATGGAGGAGCTAAACTACCAAGATGAAGAGGGCAACGTAGTCAGCTTTGAGGAGAACGTAGGAATTGAGGAGGACAAAGACCTGAGTATAACCGTAGGCGATCTGTTCAGCGAGCTGGTGAACAAACTTTCAGAGAAGGACAAGAAGGTGATGTGTTACTACCTTTATAAAAGTCTCTACGCAAAGGAGATAGCTTTAGATGGGCTTTCAAAGGCTAACTTATACAAAAGTTGGGAGAGGCTGAAGAAAAAGCTCGCTGAGGAGATGCCTTACGTCCCGTCGGAGGAAGAGTTTAGGGAGTTTGCGGAGAGGTTTCTGTCAGAGGTGTGCGATAAAGAAGGTTATTCAATAGAGAGGAAGGACAGCGATGGAGAATAACGTGCAGGAGATACTCTATAGAAACTACGAAGAGAGCCTCGGTGAAGAACTGGTTGAAGTCAAGGAAGAAGAGAGAAAGCCTCCAGAAGTCGGACAGGTGAGACTCTTTTTTATGACTCCGCCGGAGTTTGTATTGGTTATTAATAAAAAGGACAACCTAAACGTCATAGTCCCGCTGACAAGCTACCTCCAACTTGCGATAACGGATAAGTACCCTCCTCTTGTCAAATGGAGGGGATACAATCTTGTCCCACTTCCATTCTGGGTATATGCAAACGAGAAATTGCTTGAAAAATACTCGGTTCCCGTATTCAAGATAAAAGAGCTGGACAAGATAAGAGATTACGTTAAAACCGCAAGAACTGCCGGAATCGGCGAGTGGAGGGAGAAGTTCATTAAAAAGACAGCAGAGCGCTTTAAGGATTTGAGCCTCTCAAGCTTGATTTACGAGGTTGTGCGCGGAGAGGAGGCAAAGCCCGGCATAGTGATACCGTTCCCGACAGCTCTTAAAGAAAGGATAGAAAGCAGGACGGAGCTTGCCCGTGCCGCCCAGCCAACAAGCTACCTCAAAGGAGAAAACTGGATCGGTGTAGTGGAGGAAGGCAGACTGATACTTCACCTGCCAAAAGATTATGCCGGCAAGAAGGTGGTCATCACCCTCGGCGATGAGGTGATATACGAAGGAATTGGGGAGGAAGTCATAACCATTGAGAACGTTCCCGAGGCTTCCTCTTACACCTTCTTGGAGGAGGAGCTGAGTGTTCAGGTTCTCGGAGATTGAAGACAGGCACTTTAAAGGCTTCCTATGGAGCGGGAAGCTGGACGAGTACATGGACGAGGTCTTTGAGCAGCTCTGGGAGCTGAGTTCCTTCGGTCAGTTTGAGCTGGTCAGATATGTTAAAGAGAAAGGAGCAAATCCGAGCCTTGGGGTTCTGTCTTCCACCTTCGGTATTGATAAAGAGGACGCCAAGAGGTTTCTCAGAAACCCTTACAGGGAGTTCTTCGTTCCCGTGGTGGGAGAGGGTGAGAGGCTGGTGAGGGGAATCACCATAAGGGGTCTGGAGAGCGTTATCACCAACCACGAGCACCTCAAAGGCTCAATGGAGGTCATAAAGGACTTCTTAGGAAGCGGGTTCGGACTCTTCTTTGATGAGGAGTTCAGCGGCGAGAGCTACATGCTACCTGCGGTCGTAAGTCTTTATATAGAAAACCCACCGCCGAAGGTGGTCTTTACAGGAAAAATAGATAAAGAAGGGAACATCTACGAGGTGAATGGCATTCCCAAAAAGAGGGCTTTGGCTCAAAAGGAGGGTCTGAGGCTCATTGAACCCTCATACCTTGACAGCGTGCGGGCTCTAAAGGACTGGCTTGATGCGGAGAGATACCACATTCCCTTCTACATAACCAAGAGCAAGGAGAACTATGAAGGGGAGCTGCAGAGCTTTCACTCCCACCTTACCTTTGAAGAGCCTGAAAAGACCTTAGATCTCTTAGAGGTTATAAACGGCATACCAAAGGAAAGGCTCGTTGTGCTCACCGGTCAGATACCGCCCGAGGAGTCGGTGTGGGAGGAGATAGTTAGGGAGTTCTACCTCAGAGTTAAGGAGATAGAGAGCGCTCTCGGAGCGAGAGAGGTTCTGCATATAGCCATGAACGCGCCCAGCGCCCTTGCCTTTGCCTTGGGAGCTGTCTTCGGCAGTCAAAAGCCCTTCGTTTTCTATCACTATCAGAACGGAGACTACAAACCCATAAAGGTGGAGAACGTAAGGAGTCTCAAAGAGAGGCTCACGGATTATAAGCACATAGACCATCAGCTTGAAGGGGAAGGGAGAGAGCTTGTGGTTGCCTTTGCGATAGCTTACCACGACCCGGTTGCGAGCGTAAAGGAATTCACCCAAGGTATGGACTCTACGCTCCTCGTGGTGCGCCATAAGAGTTCTGGCAACGTGCCTGTGGAGGAGATGTTTGAGGTAGCAAAAGAGAGCGCCAGTCTGATACAGGACTTGAGGAGCGGCAAAGACTACGAGAGCTTCCACTTCTTCCTGTCGGTGCCGGTACCGGTGGCTTTCATGGTGGGAGTTGCCTTCGGTTGCTACAACCCGGGCTACGTTTATAATTACCAAGGCAAAAGCTATGCAAAAGTGATAGGGCTTGAGAGCATAAGAAGGATCAGGGAGGAAGGGGGTGAGGTTTCTCCTTAAGCTAAAAAGCGTCAGCGACGCACCCGTTAGGGTAGGTATAGACTACAGAAGGAGATTTATTTCCCTTCTTAAAAGGATTCTGGAGGACGAATACGATAAGGTAAAGACGAGACCTTACACCTTTGCGGTTTACTTCGGGAAGGAGGCAAAGATAACAAAGGATTTTATAGAGGGTATAAGGCATATAAACTTCCGGTTCTCAACGGGCGATAGCATCTTGGCGGTTAAGTTCTATAACGGAGCGTTGGCATTAAAGAAGCAAAAGGCTGACCATGCGATAGGAGAAGGCAGGTTCGCTGTTGAGTGGATAAGACAGGAAGAGGAGAAAGACCCTACGGGGGTTTATAGGACACTATCTCCGGTCGTTGTAGAACGCATGGGCTTCAGTTCGCCAAAGCCTACGGAAAGGTACATAATCCCTTCTGAAGAGGGATTTGAAGAGTCTCTCCTTGAGAATATTCTCAGGAGATACAGGGACATAAGGGGAACGGACTTGAAGGTAAACAGATTTTCCTTTGAGGGGTTAAAAACTAAAGAGGAGTTTATTAAACACTACGGAGGTTATCTGAGGGGCTTTATTGGGAAGTTTAAAATCGTGTCAGACTCTCAGGAGCTTTTGCGTTTTATATACCAATATGGCCTCGGGCTCAGAACGGGGCAGGGCTTCGGATATCTGGAGGTGGAAGATGGAAAAGCTTGAGTATGAGATTGAGTTCATAACCCCGGCGTTTATCGGGGGAGCTGAACCTAACAAGTATGCCGAGCTGAGACCTGCAAGCTTTGTTGGACTGCTTAGGTATTGGTTCAGGGTTATAGTGGGTGCGTATGTTCAAAAACCCGAAGAGCTTTTTAAGTTGGAAAGCGAGCTTTTTGGTAGTCAGGATAGGGCGGGAAAGGTTTGGGTGAGGATTAAGGGGAATGTGAAAAAAGAACTGTCCAATTGTGTGAGATGGGAAGCGTGGAAAGATGGAGGTAAAGATTGGGGAAAGGTATATATGGGTTATGGAAACATAATTTACGTAAATTTCAGAGCACATAAAAATAGAGAAAAGTACAAGAATCTTCTGAAAAAGTGTAGAGAGCAAGAAGGCAATCACATAATAAGGTCTGGGAACTTTTCAGTGAGACCTTGGTTAGGCGGTGAAAATAACAAGCCACAGGCAAGCTTGGAAGTAATTGTTCCTGAAGCAATAAAGGAAACTATAGAAGCACTTGCGTTTATAGTATCTCAGATAGGGTGCATAGGTTCAAGAAGTAGAAGGGGATGGGGAAGCTTATGCCTCATACCAAAATACAAAAGCCCTTTTAAAAACTGGGATGTGTGGGATGCAGAAGAACTAAAAAAAGCCTTTAAAGTTGTATGCGGCAGAATACCTGAAAACTTGGAATTTTATAGGATGGATTACAGGCAATCTCAACCCATGAAAGTTTTAGAAGAGGCAGGGAAACTGTTCAGAGACTTCAGGCAACGGATGCAACCTGACTATGAAACTGTTAAGAGCTTTATATCGGGAGATATAAAAGATGAAGGAGGTAAAGTGGAGATTAAGCGAGCTTACTTTGGTCTACCACTGAGATTTAGATTTTCCAGTCTAAATGGCAAAGAAGCAGAGGTTAATACAGACACGGGAAGATTTGCTAGTCCGATTAGGTTCAAGGTCATTAGAGCCAAAAACAATCTATACTCTTGCCTGCTAATACACATAAAAAATCAATCTCTGCCTGACCAAATAACCTTGAGCGATGGAAACAACCAGATACAGGTGCATAAACCATCTCCCGATATAGTTGATGAATTTATTAGAAGAAGCGCGAAATTTGTTAGGGAGGATCTTTCATGAAACATCTCCTCATCTTCACCTTCTCACCTGTCCAAGGCTTCATATCCGCAGCGAGGAGACCCAGAGACTTGTTCACGGGAAGCTATATACTCTCATATCTGGCTGAGCAAGTGGTTAAAGGATTAGAGCTTGAAAAGAGAGGAAAAGGAAAAGTTATATACCCTCAGCTAAGCGAACTTTCAAAGAATCTTGCTAACTACACCAACAGAGTGGTGGCTTTGGTAGAGGATGAAGATATAGAGAAAGAAGCACGAGACATATTTAATAAGACGTGGGAATGTATATATCTCTCGGTTCTTGAACAAATTAACCTAAACGAAGACGCAGAAAAACAATTTATGAAACAAGTTGAGAACTACTTCAATGTATTTTCCGTATGTATTCCCATGGTAAATAAACAAGGTTGGCAGGAGTTCCTTGATATTTCTGAAAACATAGACGCGGCGGACTACGGCTACACCTACGACCTTGCTGAGAGAGTTCTGGGAGCTAAAAAGTCTTGGAGACCTTACCATTCCATAATAGACGACAATAAATATGAGGGTAAGCATCCCAACGGCTGCACTATGTGTGGAGAGCGGCTCCACTTAGCTATAAGCTGGGACAGAGATGATCTTGAAGATGTCTTTAAAAAAGAAGATGCACGACACATAAGAAAGGGAGAAAAGCTCTGCGGTGTTTGTTTAACAAAGAGGTTTGCTGTTAAGTATTACTTCAAAGAGAAACTGGCAGGTGATTTCTGGCATTATCCTTCAACGGAAGAAATAGCTGGAGCGAAGTTTAAAGTAGCTTTAGCTGAAAAGCTTGGAGGTGATAGTGATAATGAAGACATAATGCAAGACGTGAATAGCTTAATGGAGGAATTCAAAATTAAAGAAGGCAATAGAAAAGGTGAGTACGCTTCTTACGTGCTTAGAAAGAGGCTTTTGGAAGATGATTATTACATATGTCTTGATTCAGAACTATTTAGAAAAGACGGATGGGAAGGCTTATTCAAGGACATGGAGTACATGCTCGGAAAGGATAAAACCCAAGAAATCAGAAAGAAGGTTTCTGCCTTAACAAACAAGATAAAGGAAAGATACGGGATAGAGCACAAAAACCCATATTATGCGATTTTAATATCCGACGGAGACAGCGTAGGAGACTGGTTGGGAATCAAGACTACTATAAGAAAAGAGCCTTTAAGTGAGAATTTTCATATGGTTTTCTCTAAAAAGCTGTCCGAGTATGCCAAGGACGTAGCAGAATTATGGCAAGAACAATATCCTCGTCTAATGGTTTATGCAGGCGGTGAAGACATAATGGCTCTTATGCATCCTTTTGATGTGGTTACCTATGCAAGTAAGTGCGCCCAAATGTTTAAAAACACTGTGGGAGATCTTGCCAAAGAGGAAAAATTGGCTTCCATAAGTGCAGGGGCATTGATAACCCATGCTAAGATGAGCCTTCAGAAAGCGCTTAATGAAGCTGGAAAACTTGAAAAGAAGGCAAAGGATGTGAAAGGTAAAGGTGCCATATGTTTGGGAGTAATGACAAGGTCAGGCAATCTAACCTCTTTCGTAGCAAAGTGGGAAGATATAGGACTTTACGAGGAACTCGTCAACGCTTTTAGAAATGGAAGTGTAAGTTCAAGTTTGGCTTACGATATAAGGCATCTGGAAAGCTCTATCCCGGAGGACAATACAGGTATCTTTCTATCTTTGCTCAGGAGAGTCTTGAAAAGGAAAACTGATAGAAACTACGAATGGGAGCAACTCTTCACTCAGATGGAATGCTTTATCAAAAGGACAAAGCACTACTTAAAAGACTCTCCCATAACCAACTTTGCAAATCTCCTGTATGTAGCGCGGTTCGTGGGAACTCTGAGGGAGGTGGAAACTGATGAAATTGTTTAGGGTAAAAGCATACAACTCCCTGTGGTTCGGAGGACTCAGGCATATGTCCGGAGGTGAGGAGCATTATCTGAGCAGTCTGAGACTACCCAGCATAATGGCGTTCTTCCCTTTTGTTAAAAAGGATAAGAAAGGAGCCTGCTACGGCGTAGCTCTGTGTGATGACAGCGGAAATATTTACCTGCCCTCTCCGGCGGACATAGTCGGTGAAAGGAAAAAGGGAGGGAACTGGAGGGTTTTAAAGTTCTACAATGATTTAGATCTAAAAGGGAAAGCTTTTCAGCTACCGCTTATAAAGGGAACCTTGAAGGCTTTTGAAAGCGCTGAGGGATACTTTATAACCGAAGAAGGCTTTAAAGAATGGAAGGAAGGAAGCATATCTGATAAGCACATTAAGAACTGGAGTGAATTTGCGGAAACAGAACTTAAGGTCGGATTGCAAATCAACAAGGACACTAAAACAGCGGAGGAAAGTATGCTCTATTTTCAGGAAAGGATAAGATTGAAACGAGGTATTTATATATCTTTCATAGCAGAAAAGCTTGTGTTAAATGAAGGATTCATCGGCGGCGAAAGGAACCCTGCAAAGATTGAAAAGGTTAAGAATATAAAACTACCTTCCTGTCTTGACAACGGTTGTAATGTAAAAAAAGGTTCATACTACCGCTTATATCTATTAACCCACACCTACATTGAGAACAATAACACGGAGGAAAAGCCTAATCACACGGATATAGAACTAAAGCTAAAGCCTGTGCATGGCGGTGATGAAGCAAGCTTTAAGGTCGTATGGATTTACTCAAAAGGTTCCGAGTTGATATCCGGATACGACAAGCCTGCAGTAGAGATGCTAAGACCCGGCACGGTCATACTGCTGGAGGCTATGGAAGATGCAAGATTACAAGATATTGTGCAAATATGTAATATTCCTAACGCTAATGGGATTCCTAAAGATAACTTTTTAAAATCCGGCTGGAATACAGGAATATTAGCCAAGGGAGGTGTAGAGTGATGACCTTTGAAACCTATTTTATGAGAGTGCTGACTCCGATGCATGTGGGAGCCGGTACAGGGTTAGGTTATATAGACCTACCCATATACAGGGAAGCTCACACAGATTTTCCGGCCGTCCCTGCATCAACTATAAAGGGAGTTTTTAGAACGGAGGAAATAAGGAAGCTAAGCAATGGCGCAAATAGCGCCAAGGATATTGAAGAACGGCTTATGGATTACGACCCTGAAGAAAATGACGAAGAAGAAAGCATAGTTAGGCTATTTGAATTGTTTGGCAATCAAAGAAAAGAGGGAAACGTGGTTTTCACAGATGCAAGGATTCTTTACTTCCCGGTCAAATCCCTTAGAGGGATATTTGCCTACGTAACTTGTCCTTATGTGCTAAAAAGATTTGCTGAGGATGCAGAGCAAGGATATAGTGGTATAGAGATATCAGATAAGAACATATGCAAAGTGTTTAACAGCAGCGATGTAGTTGTTTCCATTGATAACGAAAAATATGTTGTACTTGAAGAGTTTTCTTTAAAGGCTGAGGAGGAGAAGGAGAATATGGATATACCCACTGCTGCTGGATTAGTAGATAAGCGTAGAGTAGTCATAGTCCACGATGACCTATTCACTTACTTTGTTAAAACCTTCACGGAGATACAGACACACATAAAGGTGGATATAGAAAGTGGAACTGTTGATAAAGGGGCGTTATGGACTGAAGAGTACGTGCCGGCAGAAAGCATTCTTTATTTTAAAGTGTCAAAAAATCAAGGTTTCAACATAGAGAACGGCAAAAGAATCCAAATAGGCGGTGGTTCTAGTACCGGAAAGGGAATAGTGGAGGTGGTCAAATTATGAAAAGCCTTGAGCAAGAGAGGATGAAAAAGGCTTATGAATTTGTTAAGGATATGAAAAATAAAGATATAAAGAAAAAGAAGGAATACCTAAGCCTTGTTAGAAAACTCCCTGCGATGATAGTTCACAATGGGTTGATAACCACATTCGTGTTCTTGAAGTCCAAGGAAGGCAAAGAAAATAAGGATACGGTTCACAAGGAGTTGCTCAAACACCTAATCTTCTACCTTGAGAGCAGGGGTATGGATATAAACAGTTATGAAAGCTTCAAAGAACGTATGGGAGATATAGAACTTGAAGAATATCTCTTCGTAACTCAAGATGTGCTTGCCTTTGCCACATGGCTAAAGAGAATAGCGGAAGGAGAAATTGAAGATGAAAGTAATTAAAGGGCTTGAGGTAGCATTTGAAGAGGAGTATTCCAATCTGAGCCTTGCCTTTTACAAGTTGCATGGTATTAGAGAAGGTTTCCTGAGTGGCGGAAACGCTCAGTTGAAAAAGGAAAAATTTTTGGATAGCTTAATAAAAAATCTTGATGCTGAGGCTATAGAGAAAGGAGTTTATTTTTTGGAAAACTCTATAAAGTCAGCAACTTCCGGATATGTATCCCAGAACATTAAAGCAACCATAGGCTACCGCTTCATCACGGGTATGGGTTATCCCTCTCCTGTAGAAAATGGAATGCTCTTTCACCATGTTTACGGAGTTCCATACATACACGGGGAATCTGTGAAAGGTTTGGTGAGATACGTTTACCTATTGGAAAACTTCCCTGACATGTTTGAAGAACCTGAAAATTTCAGGTACAAAATCAAAGATCTTGAAGAAGGTGAATACAAAGAAGATGAAGATTTACAGAATGAATATTCTTTAATCTTCGGGAACAAAAAGTGTGAAGGCTCAATTATTTTCTTTGATGCGTATCCTACAAAACTAACAAAAGATAACCTTGTAATAGACATAATGAACCCTCACTACGGGGAGTATTACAAGAGTCAGGGTAAAAATCCTGCATTAGATTGGGATAAACCCAATCCTATATTCTTCTTAACTCTGGAAGGTGTAGAGTTCTGCTTTACGGTTGGATTTGACCCTATGAGACTTGATGAAGAGAAAGGCAAGGAAAAGCTTGGAAAAGTCGTATCATGCCTGAGGGGCGGGCTTGAGATGTTCGGGCTGGGGGGTAAGAGGAGAAAGGGTTATGGATGGTTTGAGGTTGTTTAAAGGTTTCTTTGTTGAAACAAAAACTATATTTCTTTACGGTTTAGCGTCCATTATAACAATTTTCTGGATTCCGAGTTTCATTAGCCCTCTTGTATCTTTGCTCATTCTGATTCTTCTGATAACTAAGCAAGTTCATGAAAGACCAGAAATTGATCTTCGCTCTCTTGTCCGGTCTCTTATTTCAGGTTCAATCCCCGGCTACTCAACTTTTATGGTTATGGTCTTATTTATTGTTTACACATCTTGGTTTGCTGATTTTTTAGCTGAGTCGAGCTTTTACAAAGCTTTAGCAAGTCTTTTCTTTACTATAGGAGTTGTTCCCTTATATGCCATACATATCAGATACAACTTGGGCACGGAAATTAATAAATCCCCAAAAAGGATTCTTATTTCTGCACTTTCAAAACCAAATGGTAAAGCGAGCCTTGAAGATATGAAAGAAGCTTATATAAGGGGAGAAAAAGCTCTAATTGAACTCAATCAAGAAAAGTGGCATAACTGGGTTCCTTTCCTAAGGCTATACCTGTTCCATAAAGACAGGTTGCACAAGTGGTTTATCTTGGTTAGCGAAGAAAGCCAACCAGAGAAACTAAAGGAAATAATAGGTTGCCAAGAAAGGATAGAAACCTATAAAACAAATTTTGATGATTACAGTGACATAAGCTCCCAACTACTTAAAATTTTGAAAAGAATAAAAAGTGAAGGCTACAACGATGAAGATATATCCGTGTATATAAGCGGAGGGACTTCAGCAGTTACACTTGCGCTTACTTTATTTGCGGTAAAAGACGGAAGGCAAGTTGAATATATAAGGCAAGACAATAAAGATATCGTTGCCATAAACATAAGCTTTGAAGATTTATACTCCTTCAGTCCGGAGGGGAGGTAGATGTCAGATTTTTCTTCATAAGAGCGTTATTACATAAACAAGGAGGTAAAAAGCATGGGAGGATTAACGCTAACTATCATTACCGCCAAAGCGACCAGCCTTAACTATGGCGAGAGTGTGGGGAACGTGTCTGTTCTCAAGAAGCTCTCTTTGGGAGACGGCTCTCAGAAGACCTTCGTATCTGACAAGGCGCTCAAGTATGATATGCGCAGGAAGGGTAAAGAAGAGAAGGGCTGGAGACTGCTGGACGAGAGGTTAAAGGAGTACGTTGCCAAGAACACCGAAAACAGCACTCTGGATGTGGATTCCTTCGGCGAGGCTCTTGTCAAGGATTACGAGGAGTTTGACCTCTTCGGGGGACTCTTTACTAACCTCAAGACCGACAAGAAGGTCAAGCTTAGCTATGGCGACAGTGTAAAAAGGGTGTGTCCCGTTAAGGTGACCTACGCTTTCTCAATTTCTCAGTTTTCGGGCGACATGAACTTCCTCAACAACATAGACGCCTACAACAGATACATAAAGCATGTGGAAGACAAGCCTGAGCAGGCGATAGCTAACTCGGAAGAACACACCTCTCACTACCTTTACACCGTAACCGTTGACCTTGACAGGGTTGGGGTGTGGGAGAAGGAGGATGGAACGACCGAAGATGTTCTGGACAACAAAGAGAAGGCAAAGAGAGTCCTTGAGCTGCTGGAGATAATCAAGACGCTCAACCGTCAGATAAAGGGAAGGTGGGAGAACCTATCTCCCGTATTCGTAGTGGGAGGTGTCTTCAGCGTGAAGCATCCCTTCTTCATGGAAGGCGTGGAGGCTGTGGAGGACAGGGACAAGCTCTGGCTAAACACACAAAGGCTAAGTGAAAGCTACGACTACCTGCCGGAAGGAGAAGAGGCTGTTGTGGGCATGCTTTCCGGGGTCTTCGGAAACGAGGAGGATATAAGGGAAGCTCTCGGCGCCGGGTCGGTTGCTGAAGCGTTCAAGAGGCTCAAAGAACAGGTGAGGGAGTACTATGGAGTGTCTGAAGTTTGAGCTATATTCTCCCTGCGCCACCTTCAAAACGCCGTTTTCTCTGAAGGGTATAGAGACCTACCCTCTCCCGCCTTACTCTACCGTGATAGGACTTCTATACACAGCTCTGGGCAGGAAGTGGGGAGGCGAGGAGTTTTCTATCTCGGTTCAGGGGGACTACGAGGCGATATTTAGGGACTATATAAGGTTCAGGAAATATAACCGCAAAGATAAGGAGATTGCGGTTCTGCCTCTTGAAGTGCCAAGGCTTTATAACCTACGCTGTGTGGTTCACCTATTGGGAGAGGGTGAGATTATCGGCAGTTTCATTAAAGCTTTACAGAAACCGAAGGTGTACCTGTTTCTGGGAGGAGGAGAGTATCCTGTGTGGATAAAGAATCCGAGAAGAGTAGAGGTGGAGGAAAGAGAGGTTGAACTTGAGACGACATACTTAGCTTTCGTTCCCGAGTCAAAGTATCGGCTCTTTGACCAAACCGGTGTGCCTTTCCGCCTGCCTTCTTTTTACGAGGTAGGTGAGGAGAAAACCTACCGGTGGGAGCGGGTGTATTTCCTGCCTAAGTCCAGCATAGTGGAGGGTAGGCTCCTTGTTGATAGGGAGGGGGACGTGGTATGGGTGTGAGGTTTTACGCAGACAGCTGGCTTACCGCCTCTGCGGGTGTAGGACTTTTGAGAGCTTTGGAGAATACGGGATACAGGTGGGAGGATTTCGTAAAAGGGAACACCATAGAACTTGATGAGGAAGTTTTTGAGAAGCTGCCGGAGATTTACAGCCAATACCTGCTCAGAGACCTCAGCCTTGAAAGGTTCAGGGAGATTTTGGAGAAAAGGAAGGAGAAGTTCAACCTATACAACACGGTTGTGTATGAAAAGATAAACGACTTCTTCTCCAACAGCCCTCTTACCAATCCATCGGGAACTAAGAAGGTAGGTGAGGCTTTCAACGTACTTTTAGAACAGGAAGAAGATATACAACAGCTATTCTCGGAAGGTAAAAAGCTTATAGCAGAGTTCGTAAGAGAGAAGTTCTCAGAGATCCTCAACTATCAAAAGAGCAAAAAGGTCTGCTACTTCTGCAAAGAGAGGCACGCTTACATAAAGAAGGGCAAGGTCAAAGTCCTTGATGCAACCAACTTCACGCCGCTCGCCGCCAGTCTTGATACGGTAGAGAACTTCTTCTGGGAAGGCAAAAGCAACATGTATCTCTGTCCCGAGTGTGAGATATTCTTATACTTCTCAGCCTTCGGCTTTCATAGAACGCCTGCGAGGACTTATCTGTTCGTGTATCTCCCAGACCTTGAGAACACCAAGAGAATGAACGACCTTCTAAGAGCCGAAACAGACCTTCGGTCATTTATGAACAGGACAATCGTTGAGGCATCAAAGATACTCGCAGGTAGGAAGGCGGACTGGATTCTCAGGAACATCTACATCGTTGAGATTGAGAAGGTGGGGGACGCTCAGTCCAATATTTATACGCTCAGTATAACTCCGAGGCTGGCGAGCGCTATAAAGGAAAACATAGACAAATATCCGCAAGTCTTTAACAACCTCTTTGAGGTCTTTCTTGAATACGTTTACTCCGGCAGGAGTCTTTACGATTTCATATACAAAATACTGTCAGGATTCTTTTATAAACAGCGTTATAAAAGACTGAGTGGTAGAAATGCCCAGCTAATAAAGAGTGGCATGGGCTTTAAAAGTTATCTGCCTTTTGGCTTGACCTACTTCATCAAATTTCAGGAGGTGTTGGAGATGGAAGACAGAGAGAGAGTTAGCAAGCAGGTTAATTGGGCTTACAGCGAGGGCTTGACTCTTAAGAACACCTACGAGCAAAGCATGGGCAAGGAGAAGGCAAACAGAAAGATAGAGGGGATTTCTTACAGACTCCTTGACGCCATACGTAGAAGGGACACGGACGCCTTCCAGCAGAACCTCATACGTGCCTACCTTGAGGCTGAGAGGGAGATACCTTACGTCTTCGTAGAAGCTCTCAAGGATGGGAGCTTTAACAGGATAGCCTACGCCTTTTTGATAGGGTTGAATGGGAAAGGTAAAGAGGAGGTGGAGTGATGGTTAGAGCTGTGGTTTTTCTTCTTTTGAGTTGGTTTATTCTTTCTTTCGCCAAACCGCCTGCTCCCTTTGGGCTTGAGCTGGGTAAAACAACCGAGAAGGAGTTTCTAAAGGTGGTAAAGCAAAAGGGTTGGAATATAGAGAAGTCAGGCTACAGGATCATAGAAGCAGATATAACTAACCCGGATGTAACAGGTTACGCCATTTCTGGTATAAACCTTGATAAACTCAGTGAGGCCGTATTCTGGTTTTACAAAGGCACCTTGTTTAAGATTGTTTACACCTTTAGCGAGGACATGCAGAAGAATACCTTCTACCTATACTTTGACCAGCTGAAAGCCAAATATGGGAAACCTTCATCCTACAGAAAGCCATGGCTGTCCGATGGGGAAGCCGTTTGGAGGTTCGGGAATGTTAAGCTTGAACTGTACTGCCCATGGGTAGGTAGATCAACCTATATCCTTTACGTTCACACTCCCTTGGACAGGAAAGCGGAGAAAAGCGATGAGGCTTACTACAGGAAATACATAAGGGAAAAGAGCAAAAAGACAGAGGGGTTGTGAGGTGGAGTCTACCGCTCTCTCCGCCCTCTGGGCTAAGTCCGACGGTACGACCATAAGAGAGCATACCGATAAACTGCTGGAGAACCTGAGATTACTGCAAGAGCTCTACGGCGAGCTGATAGAGGACGCTCTTGAACCTGAGGAGAGGGAAACCTTCTGGAAAGCCCTTGAGCTTGCCTGCGAGTATCACGACTACGGGAAACTCCACTGCCGGTTTCAGAAGAAGGTAGGTAATCCCGATTTTAAGAAGATTAAAACTTCCCTGCCGGAGGTCAAGCACAACCTCTTGTCTCCCGCATTTTTGCCGGATATTGGGGACAAGGCTCTAAAAACGCTTGTGTCTCTTGCGATACTCCACCACCACGATTACGAACCTTAAGTGACAACATAGATAAGGTTGAGAGAGTTCTCAAGGAGGAGTTCGGCAAAAGTCTGGACTTGAGCCATAAGAGGATACTCAAGCAGCCCGAGTGGGAGGCGGTCAAAAGGCTGGAGGAGAGGGAGGGAAAAGAGTTCACACGCTTTTACACATTGCTTAAAGGTTTTCTTCTGAGAATTGACCACGCCAGCAGTTCAAAGCACGGTGCGAGCGTGGAGATTAAAAGATTAAGAGACAGCGAGGAGAGGGTTAAGAACTACCTTCTTGCCAAAAAGAACAGCGAGCTGAACGACCTCCAGAAGTTTGTCTTAGAAAACAGAGAAGATAACCTTCTCGTGGTCGCATCCACGGGATACGGAAAAACGGAGGCGGGCTTTATCTTCCTCAAGGACAAGGGCTTTTTCACCATTCCTATCAGAACCTCCGCAAACGCCATATTCGGCAGGGCGAGGGAGGTGTTCTCCGAAGAAGAGGTAGGGCTTCTGCACTCCACTGCACCTTTGTTTTTACTTGAAAACTCCGAAGACAGGAGGAACTTTGACAAGAGCACCATCGTCAGCGACATATTCCTGACAAAGAACTTTGCCAAGCCTCTGATAGTCTCCACTCCCGACCAGCTCTTTCCCTTTGTCTTCAGACCTAAGGGTTTTGAGAAGTTTCTATCTCTGTTCTCTTACTCAAGGGTGGTGATTGACGAAGTCCAGCTCTTTGAACCTCAGACGCTCGGGTTTCTGGTGAAGGCGATAGAAAAGGCTCACCAATTCGGCGGAAAGGTAATGGTGATGACCGCAACTCTTCCCTCCTACGTTCGCAGAGACCTGCAAGGTATAGACCTCAAGGAGGGTAGATTTATAACGGATACCGTCAGGCACAACGTAAAACTGATCCCAATGTCCATCACAAGCGGGGAAGGGCTGAAGTTAATAAAGAGCCTCTCCGAAAGGGGTAAAGCCCTCGTGATAACCAACACACGGACTAAAGCTCTGGAGCTGAAAGAGGCTCTTGGGGTGGGAGAGGTTTTGCATTCATGGTTTATTCAAAAAGACAGAAAAAAGAAAGAGGAGGAGATAAAGGACTTCTTTGACTCTGAGGAAAAAGGTCTGTGGATAACAACTCAGATCGCGGAGGTCTCCCTTGACCTTGATGCGGACTTTCTGATAACAGAGCTCTCCACTGCAGACTCGCTCCTGCAGAGGATGGGAAGGGAGAACAGGAAGGGAGTAAAGCCGGTGGACGAGCCAAATGTTTTTGTGTTTACCGAAGAGTGTTCGGGTATAGGTAATGTTTACAGAAAGAGCATTCACGAGATAACCAAGGAGAAGCTCAAAGAAGGCTTGATTGATGAGGAGTGGAAGCTGGGCTTTGTGGAGGAGGTTTACTCTGCTCTTGAAGAAAGGGACAGGGAATACATCAGCAAATACGAAGAGGCTAAGAGATACATAGACGACCTCTGGGTGCTAAGGGAAAAGTTCTTCAACAAGAGGGAAGCTCAGGAGATGTTCCGTGACGTCCTGAGCGAGGTGGTTATCCCTGAGGTCTTCAGAGGGGAGGTGGAGCCTCTGGTGGAGGAATACCTGCAGGAGAGGGATACGATCAGGAAATTGGAGCTTTTCTCGGAGGTGCTGGGATACACTTTCAGTTTGCCTTACTATCGGGAGGTAAGACTTCAGCCTGTAAGGGGTCTTAAGGGGATTTTCTGGGCAAGCGGGAACTACTCATCAGAGACGGGTTTTGTGGAGGGAGAGGGTGGGGGTAATATCCTCTGAGGAGAAGAAGGAGCTTAAGTTCAAAGGCACTCAGGTTGCCTACGCTGTGGTCTGCCCGAGGAAGCTGTGGCTCTTTTCCAAGGGGATTACGATGGAACACGCCTCAGACAGGGTGGCTCTGGGAAAGTTCTTAGACGAGGAGAGCTTCAAGCGTGAGGAGGGCTTTTCGGACGAGAACGTGAGTATTGACTTCATAACCTCTGAGGAAGGTGTAGTTGTTCACGAGGTCAAAAGCTCAAAGGCTCTGGAAGAGGCTCATATATTGCAGGTCAAGTATTACGTCTTCTATCTCAAGAGCAAAGGCGTTCTGGTCTCACACGGACTTCTGCACTATCCGAGGTTGAGGAAAATAGAGAGGGTGGATCTGTCGGAGGAGGACATAAGGGAACTGGAAAGCGTTCTGTCCCGCATAGAAGAGGTTCTCTCCCTTCACACTCCACCGAAGGTGATAGATAAGCCTTACTGCAAGAAGTGTGCTTACTACGAATTCTGCTATGGGTAGGAGCTACTTTATCCTGAGCGACGGCAGTATAAAGAGAAAGGAGGACACCGTTCTCTTTCAGAACTCCGAGGTGAGGAAGGTTATACCTATTGAGGATATAGATGAGATTTTCGTGCTGGCAGAGGTTTCTCTGACCTCAAAGGTTCTCAAGCTGATGGCTGGGAAAGGCGTGGCTCTGCACCTGTTCAACCGCTACGGCTTTTATACTGGGAGTTTCTATCCGAGGGAGACCAACGTATCAGGATTTCTGGTAATCAGGCAGTCCGAACACTATCTTGACTACGAGAAGAGGCTTTTCCTCGCCAAGTCCTTCGTCCTCGGAGCTATTGAGAACCTTTCGGACATATACAAGCTTGAGGCAGAGGATTACCTTAAAAGGCTCGCTGAATGCAAGACTGTAGAAGACGTCATGAGCGTGGAGGGAGACTTCAGGAAGAGATGCTACACGGAGCTTGAGAAGATGACGGGTCTTGAATTCGGAACAAGGAGCAAGAGACCTCCTCAGAATCCGCTCAACGCCCTCATCTCCTTCGGAAACTCCCTCGTCTATGCCAAGGTCTTGGGGGAGATATACTTCACTCAGCTCAATCCCACCATCAGCTACCTGCACGAGCCCTCCACAAAGAGGTTCTCCCTTTCTCTGGACGTGGCGGAGATATTCAAGCCAATACTTTCGGACGGACTCATACTAAGACTCCTTCGGAGTGGAAAGCTAAAAGAAGAGCACTTCGTAAACGAATCGGGCATGTGTTATCTCAGCAAAGAAGGGGCAAGGATATTCCTCTCGGAGCTTGACCAGCTTTTGAACAATACCGTAAAACACAGGAAGCTTAAGAGAAAGGTTTCCCACCGTAGTCTGATTAGGCTTGAGCTTTACAAGCTAATAAAACACCTCGTCGGAGACAAGGTCTATCAACCTCTAATATACAGGAGCTTAAGGTGAAGGTAATTCTCGTTTACGACATAGCCACGGAGGAACCGAAAGACCAGCAGAGGCTAAACAAGGTCAGGAAGATAGTCAGAAGATACATAACTCACGTCCAGAAGTCCGTTTTTGAGGGAGAACTGACCAAGTCCAAGCTGGAGAGAATGAAGTCGGAGATACTGAGGGTGGTGGACAGAGAAAAGGATTCTGTGATTATATACGTTCTTGAGGACAGCGCCAAATACGAGCGCCAACTGCTTACGGACGTGCCTGATCTGACAGACAATATCCTGTAAGGTTAGGGGTCAACCATGTTTAGCTTGGAACGAAGGTCTTTTAACTCCTTTAGCTTCTTGGCGATAAGCTCTCCCATGGTGGTCTTCTTCTTGATGCTTTCTATCCTCAGCTCTTCCCACACATCCTTGGGCAGGGAGACAGTAGTTCTGACGTAGCCTCTTTTCTTTTTCCTCATACTAATAATGCTATACTATTAGAGGCATTAGCAGGACGTAAGAGCCTGCCGGCTCCTTGACAACTGAATAGGGTGTAGCGGTTTATGGTGCATCAAAATGCCTTGATGTTTTGATGCCTTGATGATACCCTTCTGAGCTTATTGACTTGCAAGGGCTGGAAGCACCTAATTTTTGACCCTTTTTGCAGGACTGACGATTTTCGGAAATTAACTTCATTTGCGAAGACAGGGTGTTGCGTAATTCTTTGATTTGGCTTATATTATTGGACGGCTCGTTTGGGGTTCTAATGTGCCGTTGTGGAGTTGAAAGGCCAAGAACATAGTCAAAGGAACAGCCCTTTACGAACGTTCTAATGTGCCGTTGTGGAGTTGAAAGTGTATATCCCGAACCTTACCCGTTGCCCTTCCCATTCGTTCTAATGTGCCGTTGTGGAGTTGAAAGTCTTTTTCCTCAATTACGGGATAGAAAAATTTTTCCTTGGTTCTAATGTGCCGTTGTGGAGTTGAAAGTAAAAACTTTGGGGACGAACTTGTATCTCAGTATTCGTTCTAATGTGCCGTTGTGGAGTTGAAAGAAATTTGCTGAGCGTATTACCCAAACGGATAAAGCGGTTCTAATGTGCCGTTGTGGAGTTGAAAGTAGCTACTACCTCCTTAAGAAATTTTTAATACACTTGTTCTAATGTGCCGTTGTGGAGTTGAAAGCGGGATATACCTAACAGCTTTATACGCAAAGGTGTCATATAGTTCTAATGTGCCGTTGTGGAGTTGAAAGTTCGTCAAATAAGGCTCTATATTCACCAGCTTTATTAGTTCTAATGTGCCGTTGTGGAGTTGAAAGGTTCTCAAACATCCTCGCCAGCCGGACGTTGTCTATCATGTTCTAATGTGCCGTTGTGGATATACGCCCACATTGCCTATTTCCCGCCGTAATCAGAGGAAGTTTTCTACAGGCTCAAAACACGTTGACAAACCAATTTTGAGATTGTATCTTAATATCATAATAGGAGGTAGTTAGGATGAACATGGAGGCGCTCCAGCTCGGTCAGGAATTCACTGTAAAGCACATCAGAGACAAAGATAACCCCATAATGAGAAAGCTGTATGCTATGGGTTTAAAAGAGGGTAAGAGGGCTAAGCTCCTTCTCAAGAACGGTAGAGTTTATCTGCTGCGTCTAAATAACTCAAGGCTGATAATAGATAGAGACCTTGCCAGGTTCATAGAAGTCGCCTAACTATGCCTCCTCTTTCTGGTGCCTTTTTGAGATTTTGTCTCAAAATTGTGCTCCTCTTTACGCTCGTTACTCAGTCATACGCCTACTTCCCCTTTATGGGAGAAGATGCCCAGACTATAGGGCGACCTTTCGGCTTTGAGCTTGAGAACAACCTTACCTATTTCAGGTATTACGACGGAACCTACCACCAGGATTATATATTCCAGCTCGCCGTAGGAGTGAAGAAAAACCTTGACTTGGCGGTTTTTGTCCCTTACAGCAAGTTCTATGACGGCAGTGAACTTGAAGGCTTGAATGACTCCGGCTTCTACATGAAGCATGTTCCATACAAAAGAGATTTCAAGTTTGGCTACCTGCTCCAGATAAACTTTGATACCGGAAAGGAAGGCATAGGCTACGGTAAAACGACAGGCAACCTGAACCTAATAGGAGAGATTGAGGCGGGCGGAACGATATACAACGCCAACATAGTTTATATTAAATCGGGGCACGTGGAGGAGTTGAGGGACTCATACGGGGTTATATTGGGCGTATTCAAAGAATACAGGGATGTCCTATCCTACGGAGTAGAGCTGAAGGTTCTGAGACCAGAGGACAGAGATATACAAGTCCTTGATACGCACATACTTGCTGGCGTGGTTTACCATCACAAGCCTAACAAGGACATCGCGTTAGGTGTCCACAAAACCCTTACAGAGCACACTACATTCGTAGATTACGGGGTTCTCTTAGGATTGCTTACATCTTTCTGAGGTGTTTGAATGAAAAAGGTTATAAAGGTCGCGGTGGCAGGCAATCCCAACGTCGGAAAGACCACCATACTCAACCAATTAGCCGGGACTTCCCTTAAGGTCGGCAACTGGCCTGGGGTCACGGTTGAGAAGAAGGAAGCGGTAGTAAAGTTCAATGACTACGAAATACACTTCATAGACCTGCCGGGTATATACACCCTTGAACCCATATCTGAAGATGAGAGGATAGCGGTTCACTTCCTTGAAGAGGAAAAACCCGACGTCATTCTCAACATAATAGAAACTCCCAACATTGAGAGGAACCTACTCCTTACCGCTGAATTACTTGAGTTCGGTGTGCCTATGGTGGTCGTCCTGAACATGATAGACGAGGCTAACCGGCTGGGCATAGAGGTTGATGATAGGAGAATGGAGGAACTCCTTGGAGCCAAGGTGATCAAGACGATAGGTAGGACTGGGGTGGGGGTAAAGGACATACTACCTGCGGTAGTCTCAGCTTACGAAAGCAACGCCATACCAAAGCCCATAGTTTACGGAGATGTTTTGGAAGAGGGTCTCAATAGTGTTTACGAAAGGATAACGAATAAAGACGTAAACAAACACGACCTCATCAAATACATCACCGAAGGTGAAGAGTTTTCGGATATAAAGAAGGAGCTGGAGGAAAAGGCAGGTAAGAAGGTTCACGACCTCATAAGCGATGAGAGATACGCCTTCGCTCACGGGCTTTTTGCGGAGGTGGTCAAGAAGAAGGGGGTTTCCGCAAGGGACATAACGGATGCGGTAGATCGGATCGTCCTTCACCCTTATCTGGGCTTTGTGATATTCATAGGGGTTATATACCTCGTCTTTAAGTTCTCCTTTGACTTCGCCTCTCCCTTCGTGGACTGGATAGATGGGTTCATAAACGACTTCCTCGCTCCGCTCTCTTACTCAGCCCTGAATGCACTCGGTCTGCCTGAATGGTTCCTAAGGTTCTTTGCGGAGGCGGTGGTTGGTGGAGTGGGCTTTGTGCTCACCTTTGTTCCGCTGATAGCGAGTCTTTACTTCTTCATCACCTTCCTTGAGATGTCGGGCTACATACCACGGGTTGCCTTCCTGATGGACAGGTTCATGCACCGGATAGGGCTTCACGGAAAGAGCGTTATACCTCTGATACTCGGTTTTGGTTGCAACGTCCCTGCCATAGTGGCGACGAGGACAATGGAGTCAACGAGGGACAAGCTCTTGGTGATAATGATGATACCCTTTATGAGCTGCCCTGCAAGGCTGGTGGTCTTTGCCTTCTTCGTCTCAATATTCTTCAAGAACAACCCTGCTTTGGTGATAACATTCCTATACCTTTTGGGAATACTCGTTGCTCTCCTGACGGGCTTTCTCCTGCGTAAGACCGCTTACAAGGGATCAATGATCCACTTCGTCATGGAGCTTCCGCCCTATAGACTGCCTTCTCTAAAAAGTGTTCTCACGATAATCTGGGTTCACGTTAGAGACTTCCTCTACAGGGCTGGGACGCTCATATTCGGAGCGTCTATCTTGATATGGCTACTCCTGAACCTGCCTCCGGGTGTTAAGAACCCTGCGGACAGCGTTGCGGGTGGGATAGGTAAGGCGCTCGTCCCGATCTTTGAACCCATGGGAATAGACAACTGGAAGGCTACAACCTCTCTGATACCCGCCTTCCTCGCAAGGGAGATAGTCATAAGCTCCATGGGAACCATATACACTTCTGCGGAAGGGATTGAACCTAAGGAAGAAGAGGATTTTAAGTTCTCAGAGGCTTTGAAGGATCAGGTGTTAGGTCTCGGGCTTGCATTTAAGGATGCGGTCAGTTCTATGCTGACTCTGAGCATAACCTCTCTGCAGGTGGAAGAGGAGGGTGAGGATACACTCAGAGAGTTAATAAGAAAGGACTTCACGCCCGCAAGTGCCATGGCGTTTATGGTCTTCATACTCATATACACCTCTTGTCTCGGGACTTACGCCGTGATGGTGAGGGAGATAGGCAAGATCAGGGCTACACTCTTCTTGGGATACAGCTTCGTGATGGCGTGGTTTATGGGCTTTGTGGTTTACAGGGTGATGATGGTGTTTTAAATTAGTCCTATGACCACAAAGGAAAAGCTCTGGACTTACAAAGACTACCTTGAGCTCGGAGACGGCAAAAGATACGAGGTTATAGAGGGAGAGCTTATCATAGCACCTGCACCAACACCCTACCATCAGGCAGTTTCAAGGAACATAACCTATGCTATGTGGGATTATGTAAAGAATAAAAAACTCGGCGTGGTTTACGATGTACCTATAGACGTGGTTCTTGACCAGAATAACGTCCTCCAGCCGGATATCCTCTTCATATCGGAAGAAAGAAAAAAATAGTGGGTGATAAAGCTATAATGGGCGTTCCAGACCTTATGGTGGAGATAGTCTCTCCTTCCACCCTCGGTAGGGATACGGTGCGCAAAAAAGCCATATACGAAAGGTTTGGCGTTAAAGGGTTCTGGCTTGTCTATCCAGATATGAAATGCGTTGAAGTCCTAACCCTTAGAAATGGCAGATACCAGCTCCACGATGAGGGCTGTCTTGAAGGAGAAAAAGACTCCGTTTCCTCAAAGGTCATAAAGGGTTTTAGGCTCGGGCTGAGGGAAGTTTTTGAGCCCTCTTGACAAACCTCTCTAACTTTTCCGGGTTCATACCGCTCAGGGATACGTCCGCTTCCGGGTGTCCGTATAGGTTGCACAAGGTTACTATCTTTGTATCGGTGTGTTTTCTGAGGAGTCTTATTACGAAGTCCGTTCTGTAGCAGTGGACTCCCAGCATCAGGGTTAGGTCGTGTTTGCCGTGGAGTATGGATATGTGAGGATTGGGCGGGTCTATCTCCCTCGCAGGGTCAAATTCCTTGTTCTTGGGTCTGTAATCCGGGAGTATGTGAACGTTGAGATACGGGAATAGGTCTTTTAGCTTTCTGACCAGTTCTGCCTTCTTTCTCGCCTCCTCGTTCCAGCTCCAGAGCACCAGAGGTCCCACTATTATGGTGGGTCTTTCCGCCTTTAAGAGCATGTCCACCGCAAGATCAAGGGCTCTGTCGTACTCGGTCTTCTCGCCGTTTATAAAGCCTACGTTCTTGTCCTTCTCCTTGACTATGGGCAGGCGTGTTCTATCCTCCTCGGGACCGGAGACCGCCTTGGGTATCTTGTAGTACTCGGGTATGAACTCCTTAAGAGGTTCTGAAGGGTTAGGTCTTTCCCTCTTCTGCTTCTCGTGTTGATCTTCTACCTTCTTGAGAGGTGCGAGGAGTTTCTCGGAATCTTCTACAAAGAGGTCAAGCTCTACCTGAAACTCTCCGTGATAGGCTTTCTCTTCCTCTTCAACGCCGAGGTCGTAGCAGGTAGTCCCGATTATATCTATTAGGACGCCGTTTGCCCCCCACTCTTTGGCTTTTCTGAATATCTCGTATCTCTTTTCGTAGAACTCGTAACAGCAGTGTCCTATGTAGGTGTAGCCGTTCTGACCGCACCACTGGAGGGTGTCTCTGAGCATCTCAAAGCTGGTTATGGTAATGGGTATCATACCCCTCTCGTAAGCCATACGGTAGAGGTCTCCCACGGTGCAACCACCGCACTCTCCGCAGTCGTCGGTGTGTCTGTAATCGCACCAGGCGGGCTTTGCGCAGTAGGGAAGGAGCATAACCTTCGCCTTCTGTATGTTCTCCTTCAGCCCTCCCCCGATGCTTCCTATTACCTTATTCAGTTCTTTTTTTTTAAGCCCCAGCTCCTGAGCCTCTAACTTTCTGAGCGGGAACATGACCGCCTCTACGAAGTCATCAACCTTCAGGTTAACGCTCTCAAACTCCTTGCCCTCAAAGAACTCCCTTATCCTCTTCTCAACGTCCTGAACGGGAGTGTGCTTGAGATAAGCCTCAAGGTCGTATATGAGCCTCTTGGGATTTACGAAGAAGTCGCCGTTTATAACCACCTGCTGGAGTAGGTTTCTCTCCGTGTCCACCTTGGCGGAGACCCTGAAGGTTCCACCCGGACACCTGTATATACCGAAGAGAACCTCTGAGCTATCGGGAGCACGCTTGATGTTATAGACCCACTCCTCGCTCCTGAAGTAGCCCTTCTTCTCCTCTAAGAGCTTCTTCTCCTCCTCGGTGAGGTCTCCCCACTGGGTCTCTATGCCGAACTCCTCCTCAAAGGCTTCCACGAACGCCTTGAATATCTCCTCTCTATCGGGTATCCTTCCCAGCTCTTTCTTCAGCCAAGAGACCCTGTCCTCCGCAGCCTTTATGCCCTTGGAGGTGAGCTTCTCAACGGGTATCTGGAGGGACTTTAGCATCCTCTCCACGTTGAAGTCCACGAGCACCGTTCCCTGATAGAGGAAGGCGCTACCTTCAAAGACTCCTCCCGTCCCTGAGATCTTCTTACCTTCCACCTCTATGTCGTTTCTGGGTCTGAACTCAGCCTTTATGCCCAACTTGTTGAGAGCTTTTGCCGCAGCCTCACATATCTTACGGGTTATCTCCTCGTAGCTGAGGTTCCCAAAGTCCCTTCTGTCAGCTATCACCTCCCAGCCTATCTGGGTCTCGTCAAAGTATATGGCACCACCGCCTGTTATCCTCCTTCCCACGTCTATACCTTCTCTGGAGGTGTACTCTTCCCTTATCTCTTCCTCTACGGACTGATGGTAGCCCACCAAAACGCACTCGGGTTTGAACTGGAGGAACCTTATGGTGTTGGGTATCTTACCCTCTGACTTGAGGTCAAGCATTATCTGGTCAAGAGCCATGTTCTCATAGTGAGGTCTCTGTCCTGTATATACAACTCTCCACATATCTCCTTCCTCCGCAAGTGCAATTATACAAGAGTGTAAGACATATATTTAGAAAGCATGCTGACTAAGGTCATCTACCTTGGACTTCTGGCGAGTGTCCTTTCCTGCTCCGCTCTCGTTGAGGAGAGGAGGGCTGGTTCCTGCACGGTGGTGGACGACCCCGTAGGTTCTTACGGAACGTTAGAGGTCAACTGCCCTGAGCTGAACTTCACACTCCTTTATGACAACTCCCCCGACGGCAGAGACCCTCTAATACTCAGTATGGAGGGGATTGATGGAGAGCGTGTCCGGAGTAAAAGGATAGAGCCTTTCTCTGTGAAGACCGGAGACGGTGAAACCCTCTCGGGTTGGGCTTACAGGGAGGAGTGGAGAGTTGGAGGGCATAGGCTTACAGCCCATGAGTACTTCGTGAACGGTGGAACCGCCTGCTACGAGGAAGAGGAGAGGGCGGTGATAAGGCTGCACCTGAAAGGTTCTGATATAACCCTCCTGAATTACTACCGGGAGGAGACCGACTGCGGCGGTACTTAAGCTCTCTTCAGTTTGAGTCTCAAACCCTCAAAGAACTCATAAACGGTGGGTATAACGAAGAGGCTCAGGGGTAAAGCGGTTATCAATCCACCTATGACCGAGAGAGCTAAAGGCTTCCTTAGCTCCGCACCCTCCGTGAGACCAAAGGCTACGGGAAGCAGGGCGAACATTATCGTCAGCGTGGTCATCAGTATGGGTCTGAGCCTCTCCTTTCTCGCCTTCATTATGGACTCCCTTACGCCCTCTCCCTCCTTCCTGAGCTGAACTATCCTCTCTATAAAGAGCACCGAATCCCGGGCAACTATCCCTATCAAAAGGATTATCCCGAAGTAAGAGGGGACGCTAAGACTGTTATTGGTCAGGTAGAGGAGTCCAAAGACTCCTGCAACGGCAAGGGGAAGGGTGAGCATGACTGTGAAGGGGTGCAAGAGGCTCTCAAAGAGTGAAGCGAGAACCATGTAAACTCCCACGACGGCGACGAGCAGCGCGAGGGCGAGCCCGGCAAAGGCTCTCTTGAACTCCTTGGTCGCTCCGGTGGGCTCGAAGGTGTAGCCCGGTGGAAGTGTATTCCTTAAGAAGTTTTCTATCTCCTCAACGGCGGTTCCTAGGCTCTTATCCTGGAGGTTGGCGAAGAGTATAAAGGAGTACTGCCTGTTGTAGCGGTTTATCACGCTGTATCCCGGTGCGAGCTCATACTCCACGACTGACGTTATGGGAACGAGACCGCCGTCCCTGCCCCTGACGTAAACCCTGTTCAGGTTCTCGTACGTTTTAAGGAAGCCCTCCCTCGCCTTGATGTAGACGTCGTAGCTCTCAGAGCCAAGCTCGTATGTCCCGAGCCAGAGCTTGCCAAACAGTGCGTTCAGCGTGTCCCCCACATCCTTCACGCTCAGACCCAGGTCGTAGAGTCTGTTCCTGTCAATGGTTATCCTGACCTCGGGCTGGTTGATCCTTATGTCTGTGTCAACGTCCGTGTAACCACCTACCTCGTCAAGGTAAGCCTTCAGCTTTCTCGCTATCCTGCCGAGCTCTTCAAGGGAGTCTCCCCTGACAACGTACTGTATGTCCGTCTGCCTGCCCCCGCGCGCTCCTATGACGGAAGGTACATCAACCGAAGCTCTGACGTCCTTTATCTTCCTTATCTCTCTCCTGACCATGTTCATGACTTCCCTCTGGTGGGGTCTCTCCCTCCTGTCCTTGAGAGTTACGAAGAACATTCCCCCGTTCACCGTTGGGCTGACGAGACCCTCCCCAACAGCCATGCCGTACCTGAGGACGTGAGGGTTGCTCACGAGCACCTTTTCTATCTCTTTTGCCTTCCCGTTGGTGAACTCAAAGGAGGAGCCCAGGGGCGTCTCAAACCGCACTATGAACCTTCCCTCGTCAACGAGGGGGAAGAACTCCTTCTTCACAGCTTTAGCCAGCTGGAAGCCAACCACCACAGAGCCAACAGAAAAGGCCAGCACCACGAGCTTGTGGTCTAAGGACCACCTGAGGGCTACGTCAAAGAGCTCTTCAAACCTCTCATAGGCACGCATGAAGGGGTTCTTATGTCCTGAAGAAACGAGGCGAGCGGACAGCATGGGCGTGAAGGAGACCGATACGAGGAAAGAGACCGCTATCGCGGTGATCAGGGACAGGGTAAATACACCGAAGAAAGTCCCTATGGGTCCCTTTAGGAACAGCACAGGAAGGAATATGACTATCAGGGAAGAGGTTGAGGCGAGCAATGCGAATATAACTATGCGGGTTCCCCTCTCCGCCGCCTGAACTCCTCTGAGACCTTCCTCGTTCCTCCTGTATATGCTCTCAAGGACGACTATGGCGTCGTCAATGACTATGCCCACGGCCACGGCGAGGGCTAAGAGGCTCATAGTGTTGAGGGAGTTACCCGTCAGCTGCAGGACGAAGACGGTTCCCAGAATGGAGATGGGTATGGCTGACACGGGTATGAGGGTGAACCTGACGCTCCCCAGGAATAGGAACACCACGAGGGCTGTCAGCAGGCTTCCCACCACTATCTCGTGGACAGCGTCGTTGATGCTCCTCTTTATGAACACGGAGGCGTCGTAGTTTACGTCTATCTTCACTCCCTTGGGCGCTATCTTACGGAGCTCTTCAATCTTAGCCCAGACCCTCTCAGCGGCGGCAACTGTGTTGGACTTGCTCTCCTTGTAGATTATCAGGGCTACAGCGGACTTCAGGTTGAACCTTACAGCGTTCCTCCTTTCTTCGTAGGAGAACTCGGCACCGCCCACGTCAGAGAGCCTGACCCCGTTCCTTATAACGAGCTCGTTCAGCTCGCTCGCGTCCTTGAACTTGCCTACTATCCTGAGTATGTACTCTCTGTCCTTTGAGTAGATCACGCCTGCGGGCGTCTCTACATGGTTCCTCTTAAAAGCCTCTATGACGTCTCCCACTGTCAGGTTGCGCGCGTGGAGCCTCTCGGGGTCAATCCTTATCCACATAACCCTGTCCCTGAAACCGCCCATGTGAACCTCTCCCACGCCCCTGAGCCTCTCAAACTCCCTCTTGACAACCTTGTCCGCAAAGAAGGAGACCGTCTCGTAGTCCGCATCTCCGTGAACGAGAACCGCTATTATCGGAGCGAGGGAGGTGTTTAACTTCCTCACAACGGGAGGGTCAACCCCCTGGGGCAGCCTTCTGAAAGCCCTCTGGGCTATGTCCCTGACCTCCTGAGCCGCTACGTCTATGTCCTTATCAAGGTCAAATATAACCGTTACCCTGGAGAGCCCCGCGTAGCTCTTGGAGATGATGGCGTCTATACCGCTTATGCTGGCGAGGTCTTCCTCCACCACCCTTGTCACCGTCGTATCAACCACGTAGGGGTTAGCACCTTTGTAGACCGTGCTTATGGTTACCATAGGGAAGTCCACATCGGGAAAGCGATCAACGGCTATATTCTTGTAGGCGTATACACCGAGTATCACGAAGGAGAGCATGAGCATGAAGGTGGTGACGGGGCGATTTATGAAAAACCTATACATAGGGAGATTATAATATGCGTATGACCCGCCAGTCAGCGCTCCTACTTCTCCTCCTAACAGCCCTTCTGCTCGCCTGTGACGCAAAGAAGGAGGAGAAGACTGCCCGGAAGGAGAGGGTCTTTCAGGTTAGAACCCAGCCTGTTAAGAGCGGTGAACACTACCTCAAGTTCAGGACGAGCGGTTTCTTTGAGCCAGTCCACAGCCTCCGTGTGCGACCCGAGGTCAGCGGCAGGGTGGAAAGGTTCTACGTTGAGGAAGGGGACAGGGTAAGGGAAGGTGAACCCCTTCTGAAGATAGAGGATTCCCTTTACAGAGCTGCTTACGAGGAGACCCTCTGGAAGCTCCGCCAGTCTGAGAGAGAGCTCGCCAACGTAAGGGCGGTCTACGAACGGAGAAAGAAGCTCTTTGAGAAGGAGCTAATAAGTAAGGAGGAGTTTGAGGAGTCCAAGACCAAGCTTGAGTCCCTCTCGGCACAGGTTGAATCCCTGAGAGCCTTACTTGAGAGGAAAGGGCTGGAGCTGGAGAAGACCACCCTCAGGAGTCCCATAGATGGCTACGTTCTCAGGAGGTTTGTGGAAAAGGGGGATTACGTGACTCCCCAGAGGGACACCTACGAGGTGGTCAAGACCTCTCCCCTTCGCCTCGTCTTCAGCGTCCCCCAGGAGGTTGTGAAGGTGCTCCGCAAAGGTAGCGAGGTGAAGGTTGTAGCGGACGGAAGGAGCTTCAGGGCGGAGGTCAGCTACATATCACCCTCGGCGGACAAGAACAGGCTCTTCACCGTTAAGGCTCTTCTCAGGAACGAAGGAGAAGCCATAAGACCGAACTCTTACGCGGAGGTCAGCTTCAACCACAGGAAGGTGAGGGCTGTCTCGCTCCCAGAGCAGGCTGTCCAGCTCTCCCAGAGGCAGAGCTTTGTATGGGTGGTCAGGGATTCCCGTGCGGCAAAGCTTCCCGTTGAAGTCTTAGCCCACGAAGAGGGGAAGGTTCTCGTCAGGGGTGATTTCAAAGAGGGAGACAGAGTCGTGGTTGAGGGACTTCTGTTCCTGTACGAAGGGGCTAAGGTGTCCGAGCGATGAGACTCTTCCTGCTGTTGTTCCTCGTAGCGCTGGGCTGGGGGCTGACCTTGGAAGAAGCTAAGAGGCTCGCCCTCCAGAACCACATAGATAGCGTGAAGTCGGAACTTGAGCTTAAGAGGCTGGAGGAGAGGATAAGGGAGGTCAAGGGGAGCGTGCTACCCTCGGTAGTCCTTAGCGCCACCTACACCCGTTGGGACAAGAACTACATATCTTCCTTCGTGCCCGAGAACAAGTACTTCGTTAACCTCAACCTGAACCAGCCCCTCTTTGACAGGAGCGTGTGGAAAGCCCTCAGACTGGCAAAGCTCAGCAGGGAGCTCCAGGAGCTTATTACAGACGAGGTGAGGGTAAGGTTGCTCGCGGAAGTAGAAAAGCTCTTCTGGGCTGTTCTCTTGAAGAGGGAGGTTCTTGCCGAGAAGAGGGAGTCCCTGAGTTACTGGCAGGACTACTTCACACTCGTCAAGGAGAAGTACGAGAGGGGGATAATCCCCAAGTACGAGTTCCTGAGGGCGAGGGCTCAGCTCAGACAGGCGAGGGCAGACCTGATAAGGGCGGAGAGCGATCTCAAAACGTCTCTGAACAGCCTCAGGAGCTTCCTGGGCGTTGACGGAGAGCTGGAACCCGAAGGAGAGTTCAGGAGGATGAGCATAGAGCTGAAGGACCCCTTCGGGGTGCTTGAGAAAAAGAATCCAACGCTGAAGGTCTTGAGAAAGACGTACAGCCTCAGACAGGCTACCGTTGAGCTCAGGAAGTCCGACTACTACCCGAAGCTATCAGCCTTCTTTAATTACAACTTTGAGAACATCATGGACTTTGAAGGGGGACAGCTGAAGGAGGACACGAGACACGGCTACAACTTCGGGCTGCGCCTTGATTACACCCTCTACGACGGGAGCAAGAGGAGCGCACGGGTCTTGCAGGAGAGGATAGAGGGTAAGAAGGTTCTTAGGGAGATAGAGTTCACCAGGAACAAACTTAGGAACGAGCTTGAGTCCCTGCTTGCGCAGCTGAGGAGCGCCGAGGAGGAGCTTAAGGCGAGGGAAGACACGCTCCTCGCCTCTCAGGAGTCCCTGCGTTTTGCCACGGAAAGGTACGCCGAAGGCGTCGGTTCACAGATAGAGCTCCTTGAAGCGAGGCAGAGCTACGAGCAGGCTAAGCTCTCTCTTCTGAGCGCGATATACAACTACAACGCTATACTGGCAGACCTGAAGGCTCTGCTGGGTATGTAACTACTCGCTGAGGAGTGCCCGCGGGTAGGAGCCGAGTATCTTTACCATCTGGGTTCTCTCTCCGAGCTTCTTAAGAACCCTCCTGACCCTTTCGTCCTCCCTGTGTCCCTCAAGGTCAACGAAGAAGACGTAATCCCAAGCCCTCCTGCGGGACGGTCTGGACTCTATCTTCGTCAGGTTTACCCCCTCCTCGTAGAAAGCCTCAAGGGCTCTGTACAGCGCCCCGGGCTCGTCTCTGACGGCGAATATTAGGCTCGTCTTGCCCTTGCCCGTCGGCTTCATCTCCCTCTTTGAGACTATCAGGAAGCGTGTGAAGTTGTCGGAACTCTCCTGTATGTTGCTCGCCACTATGTTCAAGTGATAGGTGTAGCTTGCCACTTCGCTCGCAACCGCACCAGACCCCTCCTCCTCCAGAGCTATCTCGCAGGCTTTTGCCGTGCTCTCGGTCTCTATGAGCTGGGCGTCGGGGAGGTTCTTCTCAAGCCAACTCCTGCACTGACCGAGCGCCATCTTGTGGGAGTAGACCCTCCTTATGTCGGACAGGCTTTCGGAGCTTGAGAGCAGGTGGAGGTTTATGGGTATGACGACCTCACCGGATATCTTCAGCTCGCTCTCAAGGAACATGTCAAGGGTGTAGTTGACCACGCCCTCTATGGTGTTCTCCACCGGAACCACGCCGTAGTCCGTCCGCTCCGATTCAACCTCCACGAAGACGTCCCTTATGGTGGCGCAGGGGACGTACTGAGCCGAGAAACCGAAGTACTCAAGGGCGGCCTGATGGGTGAAGGTGGCTTTTGGACCCAGGTAGGCTATCCTCAGGGGTTTCTCAAGGGATAGACAGGCGGAGATTATCTCCCTGTATATGTGGACGAGGGCTTCCGAAGGGAACTCCTCCCCGAACTTCTCCCTGTTCAGGCTGAGGATCTTCTCAAAGATAGCCCTCTCCCGCTCAGGGACGTGTATCTCCAGGTTGTTCCTCTTCTTTATATCCCCTATCTCACGGGCGAGCTTAGCCCTCTCGTTCAGCAGACGGAGGATCTCCTCGTCTATGCGGTCTATCTTCTCCCTTAACCTCTTCAGCTCATCCACAGAGTTAATTTTATCAGGGAGTTCAGCCTTCCATCTCGTTCACGGTGGCTCCATCAAAGAGCCCGTGCTCCACAGCGACATGGACGAGGGCGAGCTCATCCTCGGAGAGGCTCTTGCCCTTCAGAACCTGACGGATAAACTCCCGAACAACCTCCTCAACCGTATCCTCGGTTATGTCATCTATCTGTATCTCGTCCCTCTCTGCCACGAACTTTCCAAAGCTCACGGCGAGCTCCTGTAAGTCTGCCATCCTTTTCCTCCAGAATTTGTAGGTTAAAGCTTATTCCCGAGCGTCCTGAAGTTGATGATATAGCTCAAGGGGAATATCCTTTAAACTCGTAGGTATGGACGCCCAGAAGAAGCTGAGGCTTCTGTCAAAGCTCGCGAGGTTTGAGTGCGAGAGGGAACCGGAGCTTGAAGGTTGCATATACAACGCCTCCACCCCGAGGGGCAAGAAGCCCATACTCAAGGTAATGCAGTCAACTTACTGCGACAAAAACTGCGATTACTGCGTCTTCAGAAGGGACAGGGACTCAACCCCCCGGCTGTACATACCTCCCGAAGAGCTGGCGAGGGGTTTTATGGAGCTTTACAGGAAGGGAAGGGTTCAGGGCTTGTTCCTGTCCTCAGGTATATTCGTCCACCCGGAGGTCACTATGGAGAAGCTCATAGACACCGCGAGCATACTGAGAAGGAGATACGGCTACAGGGGGTACATACACCTCAAGCTCATGCCGGGTGTGAGCCTCCAGACCCTTGAAGAGGCGGTCAGGCTGGCGAACAGGGTGTCCATGAACATAGAGGCACCCAACGAAGAAAGACTGAAGGGTATAGCGAGGGGGAAGAGCCTCAGGAAAGAGATACTTCCCAACATGGTTCAGGTCAGCAGAGTCCTTGAGAACTACGAAGGGAAGAGCCACATAACGCAGGTGATGGTGGGTGTGAACGGGGAGACGGACGAAGAGCTCCTGAAGAGTTCCCAGTACCTTTACCGCAAGGTGGGTCTCAACAGGGTTTATTACAGCGCCTTCTTCCCGGTGAGGGAGACACCCCTTGAGGACAAAGCTCCTGAGTCCAAGAAGAGGGAGCACAGGTTATACCAGGCCGACTTTCTCATACGGGACTACGGCTTCTCCTGGGAGGAACTACCCTTTGAAGAGGGTAGGTTGCCCGAGGGGAAAGACCCCAAGGAGGCTTGGGCGGAGAGGAACCCTAACTTTTTCCCCGTTGAGCTCAACAGGGCTGACTACGAAACCCTCCTCAGGGTGCCCGGGATAGGCAGAAAGGCAGCCAAGGAGATAGTCAGCAGGAGGCTGAGGGGAGCCCTCAGAAAGCCCGAAGACCTGAAGGGCATAAGGAACGCCAAGAAGATACTCAACTACGTCACACTCATGGGCAGGTATTATGGCACTGAGACATACCTCAGAGGATAAGTCCGTTCTCAGGAAGCCCTATTGGGTATTAATATAACTTCTTAGGAGATGGCGGAGAAGAACCCAGAGCTAACACCGATGCTCGCCCAGTACCACTACTTTAAGAACGAGTATCCTGAGTGTCTGCTCTTCTTCAGGCTGGGTGACTTTTACGAGCTCTTTTACGACGACGCGGTCGTGGGTTCAAGGGAACTCAACTTAGTCCTGACTTCAAGACCCGCCGGCAAGGGCAGGGAGAGAATACCCATGTGCGGCGTTCCCTACCACTCCGCGGACAGCTACATAAGGAGATTAGTCCAGAGGGGGTTCAAGATAGCCATATGCGAGCAGGTTGAAGACCCCTCAAAGGCAAAGGGCATAGTCAGAAGGGAAGTTATCAGGGTGATAACTCCGGGAACGCACTTTGAGAAAGACTCGGGAGGGCTCGCCTGCCTCCACAAGAGGGGAAAAACCTACTACGTTGCCTATCTGAACCTGTCCGTAGGAGACTTCGTGGGGGGAAAGGTGCAGGACACAGAGCTCCTTGACTTTCTTTCCAAGTTCAACATAAGGGAGCTCCTCGTGAGAAAGGGAGAGGAGGTGCCTGCAGAGATAGTCAAGACCCTGAACCTGTTCTTGACGGAGCTGGAGGAAGAGTTTTACGAAGAGGGTTCTGAGCTCGTAAAGGAGAGCTTCAAGGCTTACAACGCCCGCACCTTAGGCTTTGACGAGGAAGAGGCTCTGCTGCCCCTGGGAGCTGTTTACAGGTACGTGAAGCTCACCCAGAAGGGTTTTACACCCTTCATAAAAAAACCTAAGCCTTTCCAGAACGAGGGTTTCGTCAGGATAGACCTTAAAGCGAGGAGGGGACTTGAGCTCCTTGAGAGCATAGAGGGAAGGAAGGATTACTCCCTCTTCGGTGTTCTTGACAGGACCCTTACGGGTATGGGAAGGAGGAGGCTGAGGTTTCACATACTCAACCCATTCAGAGACGTTGAGCGAATAAGGGAGGTTCAGGACGCCGTTGAGGAGCTGTTCAGAAAAGAAGACAAGAGACGGAAGCTGAGGGAGATACTCTCCGATATGGCAGACCTTGAGAGACTCGTCTCAAAGGTGAGTTCCAACATGGCTTCACCGCGGGACGTGCTGCACCTCAAGAACACCCTCTTCAAGGTAGAGGAGCTCAGGGAGGAGCTCAGGGATATGGACTCCTCTCTGTTCAGGGACATATACGGCAGTCTGGAGAGCCTGAGGGAGCTCGCAGAGGAGATAGACAGAGTTCTGGTGGAAGAACCCCCCGTGCACCTGAAGGACGGAGGACTTATAAGGGAGGGGGTTGACGAGTACCTGGACGAGCTACGCTTCGTGAGGGACAACGCCAGGAAGCTCTTGAGGGATTACGAGCGCAGGCTGAAGGAGGAGACGGGTATATCAAGCCTGAAGGTGGGATACAACAAGGTCATGGGCTACTACGTTGAGGTGACCAAACCCAACCTCAAGTACGTCCCCGAGTACTTCCGCAGGAGACAGACCCTCTCAAATGCGGAGCGTTTCATAACGGACGAGCTCAGCAGACTTGAGGAGAGAATACTCTCAGCCCAGAGCAGGATAAACGAGATAGAGTACGAACTATTTGTTCAGCTGAGGGATAGGATAAACACTGAGCTGGAGAGGATAGGCAGAAACGCCCAGCTCGTAGGTGAGGTGGACTACGTCCAGTCCCTCGCCGAGGTTGCACACCAGCGGGGCTGGGTCAGACCAGAGGTGAACGACAGCTTTGATATAAGGATAGAGGAGGGAAGACACCCCGTAATAGACGCCTTCACGAGGAGATACGTTCCCAACGACACGTTGATGAACGAAGATGAGTTTCTGCTCGTGATAACCGGTCCAAACATGGCGGGAAAGTCCAGCTACATAAGGCAGGTCGCCCTGCTAGTGCTCCTCTCCCACATGGGCAGCTTCATACCTGCGAAGAAAGCGAGCATAGGGAACGTTGACGCCATATTCACCCGCATCGGCTCGGGAGATATCCTCGCTATGGGCGTATCAACCTTCATGAACGAGATGCTTGATGTGGCTGGTATGCTCTCAAATGCAACGAAGAAGAGCCTGATAGTGCTTGACGAGATAGGCAGGGGGACATCAACCTACGACGGTATAGCCATTTCCAAGGCGATAGTTGAACACATATCCAGAGAGCTCGGTTCAAGGACTCTGGTCGCAACTCACTTCTTGGAGCTAACGGAGCTGGAAGGGAAGGTCAGAGGGGTAAAGAACTACCACATGGCTGTGAGCGAGGAGGAGAGCGGAGTGGTCTTTCTCTACACCCTCCTTGAGGGTAAGGCCGAAGGTAGCTTTGGTATAGAGGTGGCAAAGATGGCTGGACTTCCGGACAGCCTCATAGAGAGGGCGAGAGAGATACTCATGAGCCTTGAGGATAAGACCCTCCCGGTACTTGAAGAGACCTTCAGGAAGTCCGAGGAGAGGATTGAAGAGAAGGAGGAGAGGTCGTTGATGGAGGAGATCCTATCGCTGGACATAGCGAACATGACGCCCCTTCAGGCTCTCGTCAAGCTATCCGAGCTCAGGGACAGGATAGCCCGTGTCAGAGGTGGCACGGCTTGATACATAAAAACTCAGGAGGTGTGAAGATGGTTAAACTGCTCCTCTTTGTGCTGGTGGTTGGATTCAGCTTCGGGATAACCGAGGAGGAGTTCAGGAAAGACAGGGAATACCTGAAACGGGTTGAGAAGAGGCTTGATGAGATAGACAGGGTCATTCAGAGGAGAGGGGCGAGGGCAAGTGAGATAGACGAGCTAAACTCCTACGGCTACCCTTTGAACAAGCTCATGGACAAGTACATGAGGGAATCGGAGGATAAGTACGAGGACTTCTCCCTGAAAATAAGCAAGGTTTACGACAGGGTTCTCTTCGTTAAGAGGGGTGCCTTCCCTTCACTGCTAAGGGAGGAGATAGAGAGCTTACAGGTGCCGATCTGCAGCGTCAGGGCTGAAGGCAGCAGGAGGGAAACGATAACCATAGTTATGGAAGACCCAGAGGACGAGGAAGATGTTCTGAAGGTGATGACCGAGACGCAGCTCAGGTACGCCCACCTGCTCGGTATAGAGAATGTTAGGTTTGAGAAGTGTAGATAGGTGATAGAATATAAAGCATGGGGAAAGGTATAGAGCTTTACTGCGACGGGGAGAGGATATTCCTTTCCAGAGATTACAGGGTTGAGGGCGTAGCCAAGAGGGACTTCATAGAGCGCTCCGACGTTAAGGTGGTCTGGCAGTCAGCCAAGCTCTCGGAGACGCCGGTCAGGCTGACCAATACGAGGTATCACCTTATAGGTGCCGGTGGCTCAAAGCTATTCAGAATGGAGCGTGCTACCGGGGAGACCGTAGAGATAAACGCCGGCAACGAAGTCAAAGACCTTGCAAGCGACCTCAGGGACGTGTTCTTCGTCACGGCGGAGGGTATATACAGGGTTCCCGCCGAAAGGTTCGCCGAGGGAGAGGTGGTCAGGTACCCCGTGTCCGACACCCTTGATATGCCCATAAAGTCAATAGACATTTTGGGAGACACGCTCTTTGTGATAGCAGGAAACTTTCTTTACAAGCTGAACTCCAAGGGGGAAAAGCTCGCAGAGAAGTCTCTCGTTGACGGTGTAAAGGTTCTATCGGACTACGAGGGAGCCGTGGCTGTAACGGAGAAGGAGCTGATCTACTTCACCGACGACATGGAGGTTCTGTCCAGCGGTGGTTACGAAGGTGTGTTTCTGAAGGCTGAGCATGGTGCATACAACACATTCCTCCTGTCGGACAAGACCTTCAGCGTCTTTGGAAAGACGGGCAGGAGGTACGCACACGTTGATCATGCCCACTACACCTCCTTCACCGAAGGTCTCAATCACATATACTTCTACGACGAGGAAGAAGGCTCCCTGTCCCTCGGAGGCAAGAAAGACCTGCTGGGAGACAACTTCCAGGAGATAGACCTCACTACCCTTGTGGGCATAGTGATGGGGTCTCTGATGCTCGCTGAGAGAGAAGGGGCTGAGGTGATCGTAAAGGAGGAAAAGGGATTCATAGACGCCCATATAAACGGGGAGCACGTGCCCATAGAGCTCGTCATGCTTAAGGTGTCCAAATACTTCCCGGAGGTCTTCTACCTCTACAAAAACCCCGGGTACTACGAGGAGATAGAAAGCTTCGCTGAGAGGTTTGATATATTCAGGGTAGAGGGAAAGGATGTGAGGTTGAACACGGAGCTTTTAGAGAGGCTCTTAGAGATGCACTCCTCCTTCAAAACCTTCTCCGAAGACATAGCGAGGGATGTCATAAGCCTTGCCGTGAAAGCTTAGAGTATAACCACCTCCCTCTTGCCCTCTTCAAGATGCCCGCACACGAAGGCGTCCCTACCGAGGGCGTCCAGAGCCTTGTCGCAATCCTCCGGCGATACCACCGCTATCATACCGACGCCCATGTTGAAGGTTCTGAACATCTCCCTCTCCTCAACGCCTCCGAGCTTCTGAATCCACGCAAAGACCGGGTTCTCCGGTATGCTCTTCTTATCAACCACAGCCCTGATACCCTCAGGTAAAACCCTGATCAGGTTCTCGGGGATGCCCCCACCCGTGATGTGTGCCAGAGCTTTCAACTCCACATTACTCTTTAGGAGTTTGACCTCAGGTGTGTAAATTCTCGTAGGTGTCAGAAGAACTTCCCCAACGCTCTGCCCGAGCTCCTCAACCCTGTCCGTTAGCTTCACACCCTTGTCCTTCAGCACCTTCCTTATAAGGGAGAAGCCGTTGCTGTGGAACCCCGAAGACCTGAGCCCCAAGAGAACGTCCCCCGACCTGACGCCCTCTCCGGTTATAACCTCTCCCCTCTCGCACACGCCCACACAGAAACCTGCAAGGTCGTAAACACCCTCCGGATAAAAACCGGGCATCTCCGCCGTTTCACCACCGGCGAGCAACACCTCCCCCCTCTTACAGCCTTCAACCACACCGTCTATGACCGCCTTGAGAACTTGAAGGTCTATCCTGCCTGTGGCTATGTAGTCCAGAAAGAGGAGGGGGTCTGCCCCTGTGGTTATGACATCGTTTACGTTCATAGCTACGAGGTCTATCCCTACCGTGTCATGAACCCCGAGCTCCTGAGCCACCTTGAGTTTAGTTCCAACCCCGTCGGTTGAGGAAAATATCACGGGCTCTCTGTGCCCTTCAACGGGTAGTCCGCTCGCGAAGCCTCCGAACTTCGTTAAGGGGCTATCGGGGAAGGCTCTCTTCACCTTCTCCTTTATGTAAGCCACGAACTCGTTAGCCCTGTCAATATCAACGCCCGCATCTCTATAAGTCGTCAAGAGCTTTCCCTCCTGAAGTAGAACTCTTCAACCACCGTGTATATGGGACCTATGCTCGTTAGGGAGCTTGATATCAGCGCTATCCTGTCCACCGTCTCCTCACCGAAGTTGAAATTCCTGTACCTGTTCATTAGAGACCCGAGTTTTTTCCTGTCCGCCTCCTTTATCCTGCACACGGTAACGTGTGGGTGAAAGGGCTTGGCGTCCACCCTTATGCCAGCCTTCTTGTTGAGCTGGGCAACTTCGTTGGCGAGTCTCTTCAGCCTGTTCTCCCCCCTGGATACGCCTACCCAGAGGATCCTCGGTCTCCTCCTGTCGGGGAACACACCGAGAGACCTGTACTGAACCTTGAAGGGCGCGTGCTTCTCTGCGATACTCTGGAGGTTCTTCAGAACGCTTACAGCCTGGGACTGGGATATATCCCCGAGGAACTGGAAGGTCATGTGCATGTTCTGGGGTTCAACCCATTTCCCTTTCAGGTAGCTCTTGGTTTCCTCCTTGAGCTTTTCAACGTGTTCGTAAATGCCCTTGGTGGTGAAGAATCCTACGAAGGCACGCATGCTGGCTCTATTTTAACACTCCTACATAAGCTCTATCGGTGAAGCGAGGGCGACGCTCCTGAGCCCGAAGTAGAATATGTGAACTTTGAACTTGTAGGTGAGCACGTGGGCTGTGTAACTTCCCCTGAGAGAGAGGGGCATGTTGAGTCTGTTCTGTTCGTATATGCCCTTTAAGGTGTCATTGTGAAAGAGGAGTATGAGGGGGTTCTTAAGGTTGGTGTCCACGACGAATCTGAAGTTGTAAGGTGTCCTCCCTCCGGGCAGGTAGAAACTCCTGTCGGAGTAAGCGAATATCTTTATCTTCCTGTCTCCAAAGACCACGACCGCACCCTTGAGAAAGTCATCAACGTAAGCCTCCCTGAGGAGTATATCCTTTGAAAGGTAAAGGTTCCTCCTGTTGCCGAGTATGTAGTCGTAGGAGGGAAAGTCCAGCCCGAAGAAGGTGGAAAGGACGATCCTGTCGTCGTGAGCTACCAGATAACACCTCTCTGGCTTCCCGTAAAGCTTTCTCATGAGTATGTCTTCCTGAACACCGCCCACCAGGAGCTTGGGTATGCGCTCAAAGACTGTGTGGAGCAGGTGCTTTATAAAGGGGATGCCAGAAGTCCTGACCACCATACACTCGTCGTTCTCCGGAGTAGGGAATAGTCTATTCTCTATGCTCTCGGGGAAGTCGCCGAAGGCTATGTCAAAGCCCTTATCGTCCATAGCCTTTAGGAGGTTCTTTATGCTTCCCGCATGGTTGGAGAAAGCGGTCTTCACATCGTAAGCGAAGGTGTACCTGTATATGATCGGCTTGGGATAGAACTCTCTGGGAGCGTAGTTGGTGTAGGGTATGACCTGCAGGGGAAGGAGCTGGTAGGTGATAAAGCCCCAGATATAAACGCTCAGAAGGTACCTAATAACCTCTCGGCTTCTCATAGAACTTTCCCTTAAAGCCCTTCATCCTGTAAATCTTGAACCTCTTTATGAGCTCCCCTCGCCAGAACACGTCAACACTCTTTAAGAATTCGTGAGATTCAAAGCTCTTTTTAACGCCACCAGGCACACCCCACTCGGACACGTGTATGGCGTCCTTACCCTTGTATCCGCTGAGCCTGTCCCTCCACAGGTAGTACTGGGTCATCCTGCCCATGTGAAAGACGAAAGTTCTCGGGTTTCCCTCAATGTAAAAGGCGAGCTCTGCTGCCGTCTGATACCTGAGGGAGAAGACGAAGTCCCCTTCCCTGCAGAGTCTGCTCACCTCCCTGCCGAGCTCTTCCCAGCCCACCATGACCTTTACAGGGTCTCTCTTGGGGGGAAGCAGTTTCCTGAGCCCCAAGACGTCTATGATCGGTGTGAAGTGGAGCATGAAAACAAGAAAGGCGGACAGGGTAAGCGTAAGGAAGAAGAGAAGTCTTTTTCTGGAAAAGAGTCTTTCCATATACAGAGCGACGAGTATCGCTCCGGTGAAGTAGCCGAACCCAGCCCAGTTGGCGTAAACCTCCTTCTTTAATGAGAGGAGGGCAAAGAACAGGAACACAGGGAGAGAGTAAACGCTCAAAAATATACCCCTCCTGTCCCTCTCCCTGAAAGTCCTCCACCAGCCGTAAAGAAGTATGAAGAAGGGAACCACAGATAGGAGGAGCGCCTGCCCGGCGAGGAACTCCAGAAAGGTAGCCCAGCTGGGGAAGTGGGCGTCTTTGTCGGCGAGGGTGGACACGTGTTTAAAGGAGATAAAGTCGTGCTGGAAGTTCCACCAGAGCACGGGGAATGAAAGCAGAGAGGCTGGCAGGAGGGATATGTAAGGCTTAAAGGACACCAAGAGCTCCCTCCTCACCAGGAACATGTACAGGAGTGTAAGGGGGAACAGGAAAACCGCCGGATACTTGCTCAGGAAGGCGAGCCCCGCCGAGACCCCGACGGCAAGCCAGTTGGACAGGGAGTTCCTCTCAACAGCGTAGTGTATGAGTATTACAGAGAGACCCCAGAAGAAGATAAAGGGGGCGTCCGTGGTCATCAGGAGCGAGTTTATAGCCGTCCCGACGAAGAAGTTGGGCAGTACGGAGGCAAGGAGAGCGACCCTCTCACCGTAAAGCCTCCTGACGAAGAGGAAGAGAAAGAGGGAGAGAATAAAGGACAGAACAACGGGAGTTATACGTACGCCGAGCTCTGTATTTCCGAGGAGGTGGGTTGACACGTAGTTCATGTAGGCGACCATCGGGGGCTTTGAGTAGTAGCTGAGGTCTAAGTGTCTTGACCAGTCCCAGTACTGGGCTTCCTCGGGGGACAGGTCTATCGGGTAAAGGAGTATGTAAGCCACCCTGAAGAGGGCAAAGATCAGGTTAAGTGTAAGGGCGTAAGCGAATAAGCTCATACTTTCGGTTCTTGACCCGCTACAAGTCTCTCTATGTTAGGTCTATGCTTATAAACTATAAGCCCTGCTATCACCACACCCATGAGGAACACATGGAAAGGGTATCCAGCCAGAAGAAAGAGAAAGGGAGCTGACACCGAAGCGGTTATTGAGGCGAGGGAGACGTACCTCTTCCAGTAGAGAACCCCAGCCCACAGGAGCAACATTAAGAGGGCGAGCTTGAAGGATAAGGCGAGGACTACACCGAAGGCGGTTGCCACACCCTTACCACCTTTGAAGCCGTCAAAGACTGAAAACATGTGTCCAAGAACGCTCGCTATACCCACAAACATGACCACCTTGCTGTCAATTCCGTAAAAGGACACCGCGAGAGCGGTCGGTACAAAACCCTTCAGCATGTCAAGGAAAAAGACTAATACCCCGAACTTCTTTCCTAAGGCTCTGCTCACGTTCGTAGCTCCGACGTTCCCGCTCCCCACCTCTCTGAGGTTGACACCCTTCAGCTTGGCAACTATCTCACCGAACAGCACAGAGCCCATAAGGTAGGCAAAGATGACCAGGAGGAGCTTTTCCATAATTTATGTAAAGTATTATATATTTTGGAGTTTGGACATTTCCAGAGGTTTTCCGCGGTCAATTTCTTTACATCTGTGTAAATCTTCTTTACAAGGCAGGTCAGAGCCGCAGGTAACAAGGTTTATCGGTCTATGAATCGGGCTTAAAATGTAAAATCCTTTAACACCCTTCATACCCTGCTGTACGAAGATATAAGTCGTCCCGCTGGCGTAACACAACGGCATGAAGGCATTTCACACAGTTCGGCACCCTTTTTGCAGGAGGTCCTGAGGAGGTGGACTATGAGAAAGGTTTACATCCTGACTTTATCTCTCTCACTTCTCCTGTCACTAATATTCCTATTTAAAGAAGAGCAGCCAGATGCTCAACCCATTATCAAAAAGATAGACCTCATACAAAACTACGGAAAACTGCCCCTTCACTTCATAGAAAACAGAGGTCAGCTGGACAAAAGGGTCAAGTTCTACGAAAGAGGCACAGCACACAGCACCTACTTCACAGAGGAAGGAGTTTATGTAGTCCTTCACGGAAGGAATAGAGAACCAGAGGTCTTGAGTATAAAACCTCTCGGAGGAAATCCAGAACCTCATATAACCGCAGAGGGAAAGCTCTCAGGAAGAGTAAACTACCTCAAGGGCAGTGACCCTGAGAAGTGGAAGAGGGACATTCCAACCTACGCAAAGGTCAGATACAAAGAGGTTTATGAAGGAATAGACGTTGTTTTTTATGGAAATCAGAGGAGGCTTGAGTACGACGTAGTTGTTAAGCCCGGAGCTGACCTGAAGGCAGTCAGATTTTCCTACGAGGGTGTGAAGGAGCTTAAGGTAAACGATAAGGGAGAGCTTGTGGCGGTTCTTCCATCAGGATCGGTCATTGTTCAGGATAAGCCTTTCATTTATCAGGAGGTTGACGGTAAAAAGGTTGAGATCCGTGGCAGATTTGTGGTCAGTAAAGAAGATAAGAAATACTATTACGGCTTTGAAGTGGACGGGTACAGGGAAGGCTACGCTCTGGTTGTGGATCCCGCCCTTTCCTACTCTTCTTTCCTGGGTGGTTCATCCCAGAACAGCGGTTACGGGATCGCCGTTGACTCATCAGGGAACGCTTACGTGGTTGGCACGACCCTTTCATCCGACTTCCCGGTTCAGGGTGCTCTGCAGGGAAGCAGAGGTGGATCCTACGATGCCTTTGTAACAAAAGTAAGCCCTCAGGGGAACTCTATAGTTTTTTCCACGTATCTTGGCGGTAGTGATAGGGATGACGGAACAGGTGTGGCGGTTGACCCAGGCGGAAACGTTTACGTTGTAGGAAAAACAAGGTCTCCTGACTTCCCCACGACCACGAACGCCTACGATACGAGCTGTGGAACCGATGGCAGTTGTGACTCAGGAGAAAACGATGTCTTTCTTGCCAAGATCAATCCTCAGGGGGATTCCCTCCTTTATTCAACCTTCCTCGGGGGCAGCGGTCAGGACGGACCTGACGGTGCGGAAGAGTTCGGGCACGACGTTGCTGTTGACCAGAACGGAATCGTTTACATCGGAGGGCAGGCAAACTCAACCGACTTTCCTGTGAAAAACGAGTACCTTGCATGTGGAAACACCTGGGATGCTTTCGTAGCAAAGATTGACACCACAAAGTCAGGAAATGCTTCCCTCCTCTATTCTTCCTGTTTTGATGGTGGGTACGGGTATGGGATAGCGGTGGACTCAAACGGTAACGCGTACCTTACAGGAAGAAAGTACAATAACGTAACTTTCGGGACAGATGCCTTCGTAGCCAAGGTGGACACTAATCAGTCGGGGCTATCCTCACTGATATTTTTTAGGTTCTACGGCGGAAGTGCCAGGGATGAGGGGGCTGACATAGCCCTTGATTCTTCTGGCAACATCTACATAACCGGATTCACAAGGTCTGATGACTTCCCAACCCAAAATGCATACGATACCTCCTGCGGGACGGATGGTAACTGTAACAACGGAAACGAAGATGCCTTTTTGGTGAAGCTGGACTCATCGGGAAACATCCTTTATGCCACCTATTTTGGAGGCAGCGATGATGAGATAGGGCACGGAATAGCGGTTGACTCTCAGGGGAGGGCTTTTATAGTTGGTGAGACGAGGTCTCCAGATATGCCCACGAAGGACGCCTACGATACGAGCTGCGGTAACGACGGCAACTGTGACGTGAACTCTGACCGTTACGATGTCTTCGTTGCGAAGTTTGACCCGGATCAGGCGGGAAATGCATCGCTCCTTTACTCAACTTTCCTTGGGGGCAGTGAGTTTGATTACGGCTATGACGCAGCCCTTGATAGTTCTGGCAACCTCTACCTCACAGGCGAAACCACCTCTGACGATTTCCCATTAAGTAATCCCTTTCAGAGTTTAAGGAACGGTTCACCTGATGTATTCGTAGCAAAGCTCAGCGAGTTTGCAACACTGACGGTCACCATGTCTGGAAACGGCACTGGCAGCGTGACGAGTTCGCCCGGAGGAATAGACTGTGGCTCGGACTGTTCAGAAACCTATGCAGCTAACTCTAACATAACGCTCTCCGTGACTCCATCCGCAGACTCATCCTTTGGGGGTTGGGGAGACGCCTGCTCTGGCTGTGGTACAAATACCACATGCGTAGTCACTATGAGCACGGACAAAACCTGCGTTGCCGCCTTTAATATACCCGGTTCCGGCGGAGACAGCGGTGGTGGGTGTTCCGCCTCAGGCATAACTTCTCCATCAAATATCCTCGGATGGATACTACCGTTCCTTCTAATACTCGTAAGGAGGTTTATAAGAGTTTAAATTTCACCCCCAAATGGGGGTGAATCTTATGATTTTGTTCAAATTTTGTTAATTTAACGGAAAATATAAACGTTGAATTAACATCAACCCCTCAGTAATATTAAGACCGATGAAACTAACGATAGCTTTACTCTTAACTCTTTTAGGAAGTCTTAGCTTTGGGAGCGAACTTCAAAAACTGATAGACTTTGCTCTGGAACATAATCCACGTTTAAAGTCCTATGAAAGTCTTGAAAGATCGTTTAAATACAGGGCTGAGTTCTCAAGATCACTTCCAAATCCTCAGCTCGCCCTTTCCCTTAACAATCTTGATACCGAAAGGTACTTTCCTGACAAGAGAAACCCCATGAGCAGCTTTGGTCTATACCTATCCCAAAAGTACGTTCTACCTACAAAGAGGGTGAAGAGCTCAGAGATATTCCTGCAGAAGAGCTCTGAAGTTTCAATCATGCAGGAGAAGTACAGAAAGGAGCTTATAAAGAAGCTCAAGGTTCTCTACTGGGAATTCTCCTACTCCTTTGAGATGGAGCGTATCCTTAAGGACACAGAGAAAGAAATACTCTTCCTCATTGATATAACCGAGGAAAAGTACAGGTACGGGAAGTCCATACTATCAGACCTGATACTTCTTAAGGTTGAGCTCCTTAAGGTAAAGGAGATGCTGGCAAAGGCGCAGCGCCTCAGGGAAACGACCCTTGAAAGGATATACGCCCTTGCAGGAGGGGAGCCGGAGCTCAGAGGGGAAGAGCTTATAACCCTTGCCTTTCCCGGTAGCTTTAGCGTGGACGAGAACGTTGACGTTAAGCTCGTAAATGAGAAGCTAAAAACAATAAAGAGAGAGATAGAGAGGGCAAAGGTTGAACACTTCCCAGACCTGTTTCTCTCCGCCGGATACGCCGTAAGACCCGAAATACCCAATCTGTTCACCTTCAGGGTCGGACTTACCGTGCCGGTGTGGAAGGGAAAGAGAGAAGATATGCTCGTCCTTGAGAAACAGGAAAGGTACAACGCTAAAAAGTTAGAGTTTGAGGACGTGAAGCTAAAGGTTATGGGAGAATTCTCAGCCTTAGAAAGCTCCTACCGGATAAGTTCGGAGATACTCCAGACCATAGAGAAGGAGATAGAGGAGAAGAAAAAGGAGATAGAGGCTCTTCTAATAGCCTACGAATACGAGAAGACGGACATAAGGGACATACTCAGGGCTTACAGGCTCCTTTGGTCTCTTGAGTTTGATAGGGCGAAGCTGATTAAAGAGATCAACCAGATAGTAGCTAAAGCGGAGGCGTTGCAATGAAGGTGAAAGTTTTTCTGGGAATCTTGGGAGTGTTATTGCTCGGGGTACTGCTCGGGTCATGCGGAGGGGGTGGATACAAGGAGGTCATAACCTTTGAACAGAAGGGAGTAAAGGTGACCATTCTCTCCTCTGACGGGAAGATAAAGACGGGCAACAACAAGATAGAGGTCAGGGTTGAACCAGCCAAAAGCCTTAAAGAGCTTTACTTCTATATGCCTCCTATGCCCGGTATGGATGAGATGAGGGACGCAGCCTCCCTTGAGGAGGTGGAGAGCGGAGTTTACAGAGGAACTCTAAAGGTCAGTATGGACGGACCTTGGCAGATAAGGGCGGTCTTTGATGATGTGATGGTGACAAAGGACGTTTTCGTTCCTCTTTCTAAGACAGCTACCGCAGGTGGTGGACCTGCCAGCTCTGCCCACGGCGGACACATAATGGTCAGGACGGACAAGCTCCAGCTCTTGGGAGTTGTGACGGAACCCATCCAGAAGAGGGACTTGGTAAAGACCTTCTCCACAGTTGGATACATAAGCTACGACCTTAGCAGGATATACGAGGTCACGGTTCGTGCGGATGCATGGGTGACAGACACCTACGGCAGGTTTGTAGGAGAGTACGTGAAGAAGGGAACTCCGCTCATGAGAGTCTTGAGCCCGGACATACAGATAGCCCTTGACGAACTCAGGCTTGCGGAGAAGAAGGGAGACCCGGAGCTCATAAAGAAGGCTAAGGAGAAGTTGGAATACCTGAAGGTGAAGGAGATGGTGAGATCTCCCGCCAGCGGTGTGATACTGGAACAGAAGGTTTACGAAGGCGGATACGTGAAGGAAGGACAGACCGCCTACAAGATAGCGGATATATCAACGGTGTGGATCGTGGCAGAGATACCCTTCAAACAGGCGAGGTATGTAAAGAAGGGAACCCTTGCCCTGATAACGCCCGAGGACGACCCAGAGAACATGATAGAGGGAGAGGTGGATTACGTATTCCCAGAAGCTAACCACATGGCTAAGACTGTGAAGGTCAGGATAAAGGCGAAGAACAAGGGTATAGCCCTAAAGCCCAACGCTTTAGTGGAAGTCCTCTTTGAGGTGCCCATAGGCGAGGTGGTGGCGGTGCCTGAAACAGCGGTGGTGGATACGGGAAAGAGAACCCTCGTCTTCGTGGAGATGGAGCCGGGTATGTTCATGCCCGTTCCCGTCAAGCTGGGTAAGAAGGCGGAGGGCTTTTACGAGGTCAAACACGGAGTAAAAGAGGGTCAGAAAGTAGTGGTGAGAGGAACCTTCCTCCTTGATTCTGAGGCTCAGATCAGGGGTCTGTACGGACAGCAGGGAGGAGGCGGAGGACATCACCATCACTGAAGGAGGTTGCCGGTATGAGGAAACTACTTATCGCGTTCTTTATAGGGTCTTTGGGATTCTCCTTTGCCAAGGAGATAACCGCCTTTTACAACCCAAACTGCGGATGCTGTCATAAATACTTCCAGAGGTTAGAAAAGAAGGGGTACAAGCTGAATCGGGTTGAAGTAAGCCCGGACGACCTCTTCAAGAAGAAGGACGAACTGGGAGTTCCCGTGAACAAGCGTTCCTGCCACACGATGGTGATGGGGGACAAGTTCATAGAGGGGCACGTTCCTGTAAAGGGCATAGAAGCCCTTGCAAAGGATAAGAAAGCTAAGGGTGTTTACTCACCTCACGGGACTCTGAGCGGCTGGGGTGCGGAGGAAGAGACTTACGAACTCATAAAGTAAAGGAGGTGTAGCTATGAAGAAGCTACTTTTAGCAACAGCAGCAGTGGTCGTGCTTTCAGGAGTAGGATTCTCCCAGATGATGGGAGGCATGATGGGACAGCAGGGAGGTATGATGGGTCAACCTCAAACGTTCATGCCCATGATGGGGTGTATGGGATGCGGAATGATGAGGATGATGGGCATGGGAGGAATGATGCCCGGAATGATGGGAATGGGCGGTATGGGAATGATGGGGATGATGCAGGACCCTGAAACCATGAAGCTCGTCCAAGAACACATGATGAAGTGCAGGAAGGAGCTCATGCAGAAGCTCGCCAAGAGGCACAACGTAATGGCTGAGAGGATGCTCCGCATGATGACCATGCACCCGGACGCCTTCAAGGAAGCTATTAAAAAGAACCCAGAACTGAAAAAGAAGCTTAAGGAGCTCTTAAAGTGAAGAGGTTTATAATAATTTCCTGCGCGCCTCTTCTCTTTTTCCTTTTTTCCCATGCCCATAAGGAACATGCGGTTCAGGAGGAGGTAAATTTACCTTCCGCTCAGACTAAAGTGGAATATCCTGAGACAGTAAAGCTGCATCCTCCTGCCGTGCACTTTGCTATAGCTCTTCCTCTCTTCGCCCTCCTCTTGGAGGGTCTTTATCACATAAAAGGAAGAAAGCCCGACGAGGTTGAGTTCTTCACACTCCTATTAGCTTCGGGTGCGGTAATAGCCGCTTCCACCACGGGATACATAGCTCACGAAAGCATGGAGAACCTGCCCATTTCCCAGCAGGCTCTTGAGATACTGCATACCCACGAGACCGTTGGTTTGGTGTTGGCGGGGGTGTTCGCTTTGATGTTCTTACTGCGGTTTATATACGCTTTCAAGCCTATTCCTATGATCCATCATCTTTACGTTCTTCTTTTACTCACCGGCGTAGCCGGTCTTTTATATCAAGGAAATCTTGGAGGAAAACTCGTTTACGACTTCGGATTGGGGGTGTCAAGATGAGACAGGTAGCTTTTCTTCTGGGTCTGTTTGCCTTTGTGATCCTTGCCTTTGCCCAGCCTGCAGAACCGCCCAAGGGCGCCAAGTGTGTGGTCTGCGGTATGGACGTGAACATGATGCCCAAGTTCACCTCTCAGGTAAAGCTGAAAAGCGGCAAGCATCTCTACACGGAATCTCCCAAACACGCCATTCAGTACTACCTAAAGAACAAGGACAAGGTCTCTCAGGTGTGGGTGAAGGACTTCTCCAGCGGTAAGTGGATAGACGCCAAGCGTGCCTACTACGTGGCTATTGACGATGGTCCCATGGGTGCGGATATAGTTGCCTTCAAGAGCCTTGTGAAGGCAAAGAAGTTCGCCAAGGGTAAGAAGGTCTTCAAGTTCAAGGACTTAGACGCTGAGTTTTTGAAGCACCTGGACATGGGTCACGGAGGCATGAAGCACGGCGGACACAACATGAAGCACAACCATTAAGGGAGATAAAAAGTTGATGGAATGGGGAATGCACGGCTGGGGCATGGGGCTGATATGGGTCTTGGTGGTTCTGTTTTTGGTGCTGGGCGTTCTGGCTTTTGCCAAGTATCTGATTAAGGGTTGAGGTATGGAGCATAAACATGTTCATCAAAGTCTATACACCTGCCCTCACCACCCGGAGGTTAGGGAAACCAAGCCCGGCAAGTGTCCTAAATGCGGTATGGATCTCGTAAAGGTTGAAGAGAGAAAAAAACAAATTCCTATGAAAGATCAGACCTGCGGTTCTCACATGTCCCATGAAGAACACTCATCAGAGGATCATGGTTCTCATAAAGGGCATCAGCATGCCGGACACTCCATGCACATGGAAGAGATGAAGAGGAAGGCTATAGTCTCCTCTGTCCTAACCATTCCCGTCGTCCTTTACTCCAAGAGCATTCAAGACCTTTTGGGTTTCTCAATGCCTGAGTTTCCCGGTAGCGAGTTGGTAACGCCGATTCTATCAACGATCGTTTTCTTCTACGGAGGCTTGTTCTTCATAAAGGGAATGGTTGATGAATTAAGGCTCAAGAGACCGGGCATGATGACCCTTATAGGCATAGCCATATCGGTTGCCTTTATATACAGCCTCTCAACCCTTTTCTTTGGAGGAAAGGAGTTCTTTTGGGAGCTCACCACCCTCATAGCGGTGATGCTCTGGGGGCACTGGATAGAGATGAAGTCCGTCTTGGGTGCCTCCCGTGCCCTTGAGGAGCTGGTTAAACTCATGCCCACCAAGGCGAACTTGATAAAGAACGGGGAGATAGTGGAGGTTCACGTCTCTGAACTCAAGCCCGGCGACATAGTCCTCGTCAAGCCGGGGGAGAAGATACCCGCGGACGGGGTGATAATTGAGGGTAGCACCCACGTGAACGAGGCTATGCTCACGGGAGAATCAAAGCCCGTCCCGAAAGAGGTGGGAGATAAAGTCATAGCTGGTGCCATAAACATGGAAGGCGCCCTCAAGGTTCGTGTGGAAAAGACGGGAGAGGAGAGCTATCTCAATCAGGTTCTAAAGCTGGTCAAGGAGGCTCAGGAGTCTAAAACCAAGCTTCAAGATATGGCGGACAGGGTAGCCTTCTACCTAACGATAATTGCCATAGGTGTGGGAGGGACGGCTTTCGCCGTATGGACACTTCTCGGAAGCGACCTTCAGTTCGCGGTTGAGAGGGCGGTTACGGTGATGGTTATAGCCTGCCCTCATGCCCTTGGTCTCGCCATACCCTTGGTGGTTTCCTTCTCAACCTCCTACTCCGCTAAGAACGGGATACTGGTAAGGGACAGGCTCGCCCTTGAGACTATAAAGGACGTGGACGCGGTCACCTTTGACAAGACGGGTACCCTCACCGAAGGTAGGTTCGGCGTGTCCGACGTGGTCTCTCCCGATATGCCGGATCTGGAACTTCTCAAGATCACCGCAAGCGTGGAAAAGAGTTCCGAGCACGTGATAGCTCAGGCGATAGTGGAAGATGCCCAGAGTAAGGGACTTCCCATACCAGAGGTGAAGAACTTCAAAGCAGTTCCCGGCAAAGGTGTTGTGGGAGAGGTAGAGGGCAAGAAGGTGGCTGTCGGAACAAAGCTCCTGATGGAAGAGCTTGGAGTGGATCTGACCGAAGAGGTTTTGAATAAGGCAAGGGATCTTGAAGCTCAGGGTAAGACTGTGGTTTTAGTGGCTGTTGATGGAAAACTCGTTGGATCGGTAGCCCTCGCAGACAGGATAAGACCCGAATCCTACGAAGCTGTGAAGGAACTAAAAGCCCTCGGTAAGAAGGTAGTGATGATAACGGGTGACTCGGAGGAGGTTGCCAAACACGTATCCCAAGAGCTGGGAATTGATGAGTTCTTTGTGAGAGTCCTCCCTCACCAGAAGGCGGAGAAGGTCAAGGAACTCCAGAGCAGGGGTATGAAGGTGGCGATGGTCGGAGATGGGGTGAACGATGCTCCTGCCCTCGTTCAGGCGGACGTGGGTATAGCGATAGGTTCAGGCACGGACGTTGCCATTGAGAGCGCGGACATAATCCTCGTCAAGAACGACCCGAGGGATGTGGTGAAGGTGATGAAGCTCTCGGTGATAACGGTCAAGAAGATGGTTCAGAACCTTTTGTGGGCTACGGGCTATAACGTGATTACAATACCGCTCGCGGCGGGGGTGGCGGTCCCCTGGGGTATAGTCCTTAAACCTGCGGTCGGGGCGGTCTTTATGAGTGCCAGCACTGTAATAGTTGCCATAAATGCGATGTTGATGAGGAGACTGCTCAAATGATTTCTGGAGGTACCAGATGATAAAGCTGACAGAGTTCTTTCTGAGAAACAGGATAGCTATACTCTTTACCACGCTCTTCTTGTTGCTCTACGGATATTACTCGCTTAAGAAGACTCCCATAGACGCCATACCAGACCTCTCGGATGTTCAGGTGATCATCTACTCCAAGTGGATAGGGCAGGTTCCTCAGGTGATAGAAGACCAGCTCACCTACCCGCTGGTCACAAATATGATGGGTGTTCCCAAGGTCAAGACCGTCAGAGGCTACTCCGTTCCCAACTACTCTCTCGTATTCATAATCTTTGAGGACGGGACAGACCTCTACTGGGCAAGGTCAAGAGTCCTTGAAAAGCTCGCAACCATAAGAGGACAATTACCCAAAGAGGCTGACATACAACTGGGACCCGACGCCACAGGTGTTGGTTGGGTCTATCAGTACGCCCTCGTCTCCAAGACCAGAACCTTGGATGAGCTCTGGGCACTCCAGAACTTCTACGTAAAGTATGCACTCCTTGCCGTGCCGGATGTTGCGGAAGTCGCCTCCGTGGGCGGTTACGAGAAGGAGTACAGAGTCCTCGTCAAACCGGAGAAACTCTATCAGTACGGGCTTTCTCTCAAAGACCTCTACGTGTCCCTCAAGAAGACCAACATAGAGATGGGAGGTAAGTATGTTGAGATAAACGAGAGGGAGTTCCTCATAAGGGCTGTGGGATATGCCCAGAGCAGGGAGGAGCTTGAGAAGACGGTGGTAGCTTACAGGGACGGAGTTCCCATAAGGGTCGCAGACCTCGGAAAGGTGATAGAGACACCCGCCTATCGTATGGGATTGGCAGACTACAACGGAATGGGAGACACGGTGGGTGGTATAGTGGTTATGCGTTTCGGAGCGGACGCCTACAAGGTCATAAAGAACGTAAAGCAGAAGATAGAGGAAGTAAAGAAGGGTCTGCCCGAAGACGTGGAGCTCGTTCCCGTCTATGATAGGTCAACCCTGATAGAGAGGGCTATAGACAACCTAAAGACCAAGCTGATAGAGGAGACCATCGTCGTCCTTGCCATAGTGGGTATATTCCTCTTCCACATACAGAGCGCCATAGTGATAATCATCTTCCTGATAGTCTCACTCCTTGCCACCTTCATAACCATGAACCACCTTGGTATAACCTCCAACATCATGTCCTTGGGAGGTATAGCCATAGCCATAGGGACTATGGTGGATGCGGCGATAGTCCTGGTGGAGAACGTCCACCGACGGGTTGAGGAGGGCGACGACCTGCTCACTGCCATAACCCACTCCGCAAAGGACGTGGGTAAACCCATATTCTTGGCGCTTCTGATAGTTACCGTGTCCTTCGTTCCCCTATTTGCCTTGGAAGGTCAGGCAGGGAGGCTCTTTAAACCCCTCGTTGCCACCAAGACCCTCTCCATGCTCGTGGCTGCGATAATATCGGTGATAATAGTCCCCGTCCTCGTTTACTTCCTCGTCAGAGGCAAGATACCCCCGGAGGAGAAGAACCCCATAGTTAGGTTCCTTCTCAAAGTTTACGACCCCGTTTTCCACTTTGCGGTGAAGATAAGATACATACTTCTGATACTCTTCGTCCTTATGGGCGTGAGCACCTTCTACTTCTACGAAAAGCTCGGAAGGGAGTTCATGCCAGCCCTCAATGAAGGAACCATACTCTACATGCCTACCTCCGTTCCCAGCGTCTCCCGTCAGGAGATATTCAGGATAATCAACATACAAGATCGCATACTCAAGCAATTCCCAGAGGTGGAGAGCGTATTCGGAAAGGCAGGAAGGGCGGAGACAGCCACAGACCCCGCACCCTTCTCCATGATAGAGACCTTCATAACCCTAAAGCCCGAACACGAGTGGAGGAAGGTAAAAGAGGAGAGGTTCTACTCCAACTGGATCATACCGGAATTTATGAAGAATCTCCTCCGCAAGGTCTTCCCGGAGGAAAGAACCATAACCTACACCGAGCTCATAAGAGAGATGGATCAGGCTATATCTGTGCCCGGACTCTCCAACATGTGGACTATGCCCATAAAGGGTAGGATAGACATGATAACCACGGGTATCCAGACACCTCTCGGTATAAAGATATACGGAGACAACATAAACACCCTCAACGACATAGCTCAGCAGATAGAACAGACCCTCAAGGACGTGGACGGAGTTATGAGCATATTCGGAGAGAGGTCAACCAAGGCGACCTACGTGGAGATAAGACCCAAGAGGGAAGCCCTCCAGAGGTACGGTCTAACCGTCTCCGATATAAACATGGCTATAGCCCAGCTCTTTGCCAACTCACCTGCTTCTACCATGATCCTCGGGCGTGAGAGGTACGGCATAACCCTCGGTGTTCCCTTAGACTACAGATACGACCTTGAGAATCTCATGCTACCCCTCAAGAACAAGCTCATACCCCTTTCGGCGGTGGCAGAGGTGGTCAGAACAGAAAGTCCCATAAGCATAAAGTCAGAGAACGGACTCCTGACAAGCTACGTTTTCATAACCCCCAATCCAGAAGTGGATATGGGAACGGTGATAGCAAGGGCTGAGAAAGTACTTCAGGAAAAGCTCAAATTACCCAAGGGATACTACTACGAGTGGAGCGGTCAGTTTGAGTACTGGAAGAAAGCCCTTGAGAACTTAAAAGTGATAATACCCGTGGTCATACTGCTCATAGTTCTGCTGGTCTGGTTCACCTTTAATAAGCTCTTTGAGACTATACTCGTCCTTTTGATGTTACCCGTAGCGACCTTCGGTGGAATAATGCTCATGTATCTCCTTGACTACAACATCTCCATAGCCTCCATAGCGGGATTTTTGGCACTCCTCGGCATAGCTGCGGAGATGGGAATAGTGATGGTGGTTTATATCCAGAACTCCCTCAGAGACACGGCGGCGCAGTTCGGCGGTGAGATACCCAACAAGAAGGAAGCCTTTGAAGCCATATACCACGGAGCGGTAAAGAGAATAAGACCCATATTCATGACCTTCTCCGCCATACTTCTGGGACTCCTCCCCATCATGAGAGGACACGGCACGGGCTCGGAGGTCATGTCCAGAATCGCGGCACCAATGGTGGGCGGGATACTCTCTACCTTCGTGATAGTCCTACTCTTTGTCCCGGCGCTCTATGCGATATATATGGAGTGGGCGACAAGAAGGGGCGGTTCCTCTGAAGGATCAGGAGATTGAATATAGAGGAGGTTAGCCTTATTTAATTCTTAAATGAAGGTTGTAGCTCTGACGGGAGCAGGTATATCGGCTGAGAGCGGAATACCCACCTTCAGGGGTAAGGACGGACTGTGGAACAAGTACAGCCCAGCGGAGCTGGCTACACCGGAAGCCTTCAGCAGAAACCCCGAACTCGTGTGGAAGTGGTACGACTGGAGGAGACAGCTCATAGCTAAGGCTGAACCCAACGATGGACACCGAACCCTTGCAAAGATGGAGGAGCTGTTTCCAGACTTCTGGCTCATAACTCAAAACGTGGACGGACTCCACCAGAGGGCAGGGTCTAAAAGGGTGATAGAGCTTCACGGGAACATCTGGAAGGTAAGGTGTGTCAGATGTGGTGAGGAGGGCTACGATCACAGGGCTCCGCTTCCCGAAATACCCCCCAAGTGCGAGAAGTGCGGTGGACTTCTCAGACCCGGTGTGGTGTGGTTTGGCGAGTCTCTCCCGATGGACGCTCTCCAGAGAGCCTACGAACTTGCAGAAGGGGCTGACGTGTTTATAGTGGTCGGAACATCAGCCCAGGTCTATCCCGCTGCAGAGCTTCCTCTGATCACCAAAAGGAACGGCGCAAAGCTGATAGAGGTGAACCCTGAGGAAACACCTATAACGCCTCACGCTTACGTCTCCTTAAGGGAGAGTGCATCAACAGGACTGAAGAGGGTGCTTGAGATCTTATGAGGATATACACCGTAGGTCACAGCTCAAGGGAGCTCTCGGAGTTCATCGCTCTGCCCAAGTCTCATGGCATAGAGCTCCTTGTGGACGTGAGGAGCTTCCCCAAGAGCTCCCGTTTTCCCCACTTCAACAGGGCACAACTTGAGTCCGTATTGAGGAAGGAAGGCATAGATTACCTCCACATACCAGAGCTCGGAGGTTTAAGAAAAGAGGGGTATCTGAACTACATTAGAACCGAGGAATTCAAGGAGGCTCTGGAGGAACTGATGTCTCTATCCACAAACAGGAAAACCGCGATCATGTGTGCCGAGAGAAACTGGCGGGAGTGCCACAGAAGGTTCATAGCTGAAGAGCTTGTGAAGAGGGAGGTTGAGGTTGTCCACATCCTTGATGGGAAAAGAATAGAAGAACACCCCAAACATATCTTCCTATGACATAGGCTATAAAACCCTTTTTCAGTGTGTAAATCTGCTTAACAAAGCATGCAAAAGCCCCAGCAAACAGGGCTTTCACAAAATCAAGGTTCAGGGAGAGTGAAAAGTAGCTTTACATAAAAGGGTCTTCTGTAAACAGCCGGCTTTTGTTTTTCGCCCACACACAAACAACTTGCACAGTTCGGCACCCTTTTTGCAGGAGGTTCTGAGGAGGTGTACTATGAGAAAGGTTTACATCCTGACTTTATCTCTATCCCTTCTCCTGTCACTAATATTCCTATTTAAAGAAGAGCAGCCAGATGCTCAACCCATTATCAAAAAGATAGACCTCATACAAAACTACGGAAAACTGCCCCTTCACTTCATAGAAAACAGAGGTCAGCTGGACAAAAGGGTCAAGTTCTACGAAAGAGGCACAGCACACAGCACCTACTTCACAGAGGAAGGAGTTTATATAGTCCTTCACGGAAGGAATAGAGAACCAGAGGTCTTGAGTATAAAACCTCTCGGAGGAAATCCAGAACCTCATATAACCGCAGAGGGAAAGCTCTCAGGAAGAGTAAACTACCTCAAGGGCAGTGACCCTGAGAAGTGGAAGAGGGACATTCCAACCTACGCAAAGGTCAGATACAAAGAGGTTTATGAAGGAATAGACGTTGTTTTTTATGGAAATCAGAGGAGGCTTGAGTACGACGTAGCTGTTAAGCCCGGAGCTGACCTGAAGGTAGTCAGATTTTCCTACGAGGGTGTGAAGGAGCTTAAGGTAAACGATAAGGGAGAGCTTGTAGCCGTTCTTCCTTCGGGTAAGGAGCTAATTCAGAGGAGACCTGTAGTTTATCAGGAGATTGGAAATAATAGGTTAGAGCTGGAGGGTAGATACCTTGTAAAGAGGGAAGGAGAACTCTTCACATACAGCTTTGAGGTAAGGGGTTACGACCCTGAGTATGCCCTAATTATTGACCCTGTGCTCTCTTACTCTACTTATATAGGTGGGAGTTTAACTGACATAGCTTACGGCGTAGCGGTAGACCCTTCTGGTAATGCCTATCTCGTAGGGAAGACGTTCTCAATGTTTTTTCCTACAAAGGGTCCTTTTCAGGGAGCAAACAACGGACATTTTGACGTGTTCGTATCAAAGATAAGTCCCGACGGAAACACCTTGGTTTACTCCACCTATCTCGGCGGGGACGATAGAGATGAGGGCTATAGCATAGCCGTGGATTCGGCTGGGAATGCTTATATAACAGGTAAAACGGGTTCACCTTTCCAGGGCGATCCCTTTCCAACAACTCAGGGTAGCTTTCAGGAGAATAAAAAGGGCAGTTTTGATGTTTTCGTGGCTAAACTGAACCCGGAGGGCAACGATCTGGTCTACTCCACATACCTCGGTGGAGATGATCGGGATATGGGTTATGGAATAGCTATAGATTCAGATGGAAACGCGTACGTAACTGGTAGAACTGAATCAGCCAATTTCCCTGTTCAGAACCCTATCCAAAACAGTAAGGGCAACTTCTTTGATGCCTTTGTTACAAAGATAAATCCTGACGGAAGTGCCTTGATTTACTCAACCTTTCTTGGGGGAGAAAGCGGCGATGACGGAAGAGGAATAGCCGTAGACTCCTCGGGCAACGCTTACGTAACTGGAAGCACAAGTTCGGATAACTTCCCCAAGTATAACCCATACCAGGGGATACGTGCTGCTAACGACGCTTTCATTACTAAGATAAAACCGGATGGCAGTGCCTTCATTTACTCAACCTACTTTGGTGGAAGCTCCCAAGAGCATGGTGTAGGTGTAGCTGTGGATCAGAACGGGAATGCGTATGTGGTGGGCAACACAGAGTCAACAGACCTGCCTCTTACAAACGAGTATCAATCTAATTTTGGCGGTGTAACAGACGTCTTTGTTATGAAGTTGAGCCCTGATGGGAGCACTCTACTATATTCCACATATTTAGGCGGGAGCGAAGAAGAGGAAGGTAACGGCATAGCCATTGATTCCTCAGGGAACGTTCACATAGTAGGGACTACGGATTCAACAGACTTTCCTGTCAAAGCTGAGCACCAAAGTAATAACTCAGGAGGATATGACGCCTTTATAGCCAGTATAAACACCGATGAAGCGGGCTCAGCGTCTTTGTTATTCTCCACCTACTTTGGGGGAAGCGATTGGGATTTTGGCAAAGGCATAGCCGTAGACACCTTAGGAAGCGTATACATAACGGGTGAAACTCAATCAAGTGATTTTCCAACACAGAATCCGTATCAACAAGACATGGCTGGCGTAAAAGACGCCTTCGTCACAAAGTTCTCCGAACCCACACGCGACCTCATCGTCAGCAAGGCGGGGACTGGACAGGGGACTGTGACGAGCAACCCGCAGGGTATAGACTGCGGAAATGACTGTGAAGAGAGCTTTCCGGGCGGAACGAGTGTAGTGCTGACCGCAACCGCAGACAGCGGTTCGGAGTTTACGGGCTGGGGCGGGGACTGCTCAAGCTGTGGAACCAACACAACCTGCCAGATAGTATTGAATGCAGATAAGACCTGTAGTGCCAGGTTTGACAGTCCCTCGGGTTCAATTCCGGGTGCAGGGTGCGGACAGATAACGGTGAGCCTGCAGGGAGGACTTTTGAAGGAAACTCCCTTCGTTAGCAAGAACCTCCCCACCTTTCCGATAGCCGCCAGTGCACCCTGCGGGGCGGTGAACATCAAGGCTACCCTGCCCGGAACCAGCCTCACCGTTAGCGTGACCTTTCCCAACGTATCTCCGAACGCCCGGTTCTACAAGCTCGTCAACGGCACCTACCACGACGTAACTTCCGAGGTGCAGATAAACGGGAACACGGTGAGCCTGACGGTTGAGGACAACGGCACCTACGACGGCGACACAAACGCGGGCGAGATAACAGACCCCCTCGTCATGCTCGTCCCTGAGAGCAGCTCTGGCGGTGATGGAGGTTGTTCAACGGGAGCTTCACCCTTTGCCCTCTTAATACCGCTTGCGGTGGCTCTGGTGCGCACTCTCAGGAGAAGGCAGCTTATATGAAGTATAGAATCCCGGCGGGGTCTCCGCCTCGCTGGGGCTAAGAGAATACACCCCTATGTATACTATATAGTTAATGAACCTGACCACAGAGATAAAGCTGGGGGCTTTCGTCCTGTTTACAGCTGTGTCCTTTGCATTCCTAATACTTACCTTCGGTGAGATACCCTTCCTGAGACCGGATACGAAGAGATACGTGGTCTACTTCAGCGATGTAGGCGGTCTCTCAAAGGGTGCCGAGGTCAGGGTGTCAGGCATAAGAGCCGGAAAGGTAGAGGAAATAACCCTTGAAGACAGCAGGGTGAAAGTGGTGTTCAACGTGGAGAGGAGGATAAGGCTCTTCAAGGACGCCTCGGCAACCATAGGTACGCTCGGACTCATGGGCGATAAGTATCTCGCGGTAAACCCGGGGACTCCGAGCGCGGGCGAACTCGCGGAGGGAGAAAGTCTGAAAACCGCGGAGGGTGTGGCTGACACCGACAGGCTCATAAGGGAGCTGACGAGGACGGCGGAAGGGTTCAAGCTCGTTGCGGAGAACCTTAACAGGATACTTGAGGAGAACAGAAGGAACCTGAGGGAAACCCTTGAGAACCTGAACGCGTTGACCCAGACACTCAGGCGGATGGCTGAGGAGAACCAGCAGAATCTCAAGGTAGTCTTAGCGGAGATGGCTCAGCTCACGGAGAGCCTTAACAGCACTCTTCCGGAGGCTATATCGTCCATAGACAGGCTTGCGGACGAGCTTACGGGTATAGCCTCCGAAAACAGGGAAGACATAAGGGTTCTGGTGGCTAACCTGAAGAGCATATCGGACGAGCTCAGGGGAGAGCTCCCCCAGCTCGTTGAGAACATGAACACCCTCTCAAAGAACCTTAACGAGGTAGTTAAAGAGAACAGGAGAGACCTGAGGACTGCTATACAGAATCTATCGGAGATGACGGCGAGGCTCAGAAGGAGCTCAAACAGGCTTGACAACATACTTGCAAAGATTGAGAGCGGAGAGGGGACTATAGGCAAGCTCGTTACGGACGACGAGCTCTACGAGAGTGTATCCAAGGGGGCGAAGCTGTTCGGAGAGGCAGGAGAGGTCATAACCAAGACAAAGATATACGTTGGCTTCGGCGGAGAGGCTTACACAGGAGGAGATTCCAAAGGCTACATGTCCTTGAGGATAGAACCCGACAGAAAAACCTACTACCTTCTGGAGGTCGTGGGAGACTCAAGGGGCAGGGTCTACACGGAACAGATAGTGGGCGGGAACGAGATAGTTAAGAAGGAGTTCAAGCCTGAGCTCACCCTTCAGATAGCCAAGAAGTTCTTCGTCGGGGAAGATAGCTACTTCGCCGTGCGGGCGGGTTTAAAGGAGTCAACCGGGGGAATAGGCTTTGACTTCTCTCCCCACAGGAGGGTCAAGCTGTATTCGGACGTGTGGGATACGGGGAGGAAGGACAGACCCGAGGAGGACAACCTGAACCCAAACCTTCAGGTGGGATTACAGCTCAGGATAAAGGGACCCCTGTACACCCGTTTTGGCGGAGACGACCTGCTGAACGACAAGCTCAGGGGGGCTTTTGTAGGGGTAGGGCTTGAGTTCTCAGAGGAGTACCTCAAGTACCTCTTAGGTGGAATGGGGCTTCCCTTTCCCTGACATGTATTTTAATTTATATGAGGAGAGCCATGTATAGCGACCAGATAAGAAATCTTTACAGAACGAACCTCAATCTGGGCGTAGAGGATAGACTGCTCGTCTTTACCGACGACGAAAAGGACTACCTTGAGGAGCTACTCGGAGACTTTCTTAAGGTTGGAAGGGAGTTCACACAGGAGGTCAGGTCGTTCCTCTACGGAGCCACCAAGACCCATGGAGCTGAACCTCCGGAGGGTTTATGGAGACAGACCTTCGGTGACGAAGCTGTTGACGAGCTTAAGGACAGAGGTCTTCTGGAAAAGGTTCTCCACAAGGAAAACTATCCAGAGGGCGAGGTTCTAGGCGTACTCAAGGAGAAAGCCCGTGATGTCCCGTCGGTGGTGGTCGCCTTCCCTTACTACTCAACGACCCACACCTTTTACAGGAAGGTTTTAACGGAACACTTCGGCGTCAGGTACGCCTCCATGCCCCTCTTTGACCCAACGATGTTCCTGACCTCTATGAACGTGGACTGGCACTACGTCGCCAAACTCAGCACCGATATAGCCGAGATGCTGAGCGAAGCGGAGTGGGCTCACGTGAAGTCCGAGTACGGGACGGATATAGAGTTCTCCATAAAGGACAGGAAGGGGATACCCGATACGGGGCTCTTCCACAACCCGGGAGAGTTCGGTAACCTGCCGGCGGGGGAAGCGTTCACGGCACCGGTGGAGACGGAGGCTTACGGCAGGCTCGTCATACTCTACGCGCCCGATAGAGAGCTGGAGAGACCCATAACCATGAAGTTCATAGACGGCGGCGTTGAGAGCATAGAGGGCTTTGAGGACTACAGGTACTTTATAGAGGACGTCTTCAAGAAGATGCCCGAGGCGAGGTTCATAGCTGAATTCGGTGTGGGAACGAACCCTAAGGCTTCAAGGCCTGATAACCTTCTTGAGGCTGAAAAGATCCTCGGTACTGTCCACATAGCCATAGGGGACAATCACACCTTTGGAGGTTTGAACAAGGTGGGCTTTCACACCGATTACGTGGTGTTCAAACCAACAGTTTTAATAGGAGGAAAAGGATGGGAAAAAAAGCTACTGCTAAGAGGCGAACTCCAGAAGATATAAAGATTGAGTTTATAAAGAAGGTTCACCTCTTTGAAGACCTGAACCCTGACGAACTCAAAGAAGCCGTAAGATACATGACCTTCAAGGAGTACGATAAAAGTGACTACCTCTTCTTTGAGGAGGATGCCGAACCGGGGATCTTCATACTTGTAGACGGGCTCGTGAAGCTTATAAAGGAGACCCAGGACGGAAAGACGATAATAGTGAGGCTCGTGTTCCCCGGAGACGTCTTCGGATGGATAGAGTGGGGTAAGAACACCCCTAAGAGCACCTACACCGCCATGGCGGTTCTCAAATCAAAGGTTCTTTACATATCCAACAAGGACTTCATAAACCTCGCCATAAAGTATCCGGCGGTGGCGATAAAGATGACCTGTGATGCTACGGCAAACCTGCTCCAGACCTACGAGATACTCAAAAGCATAGCGTCGGGTAGGGTTGAGGAGAGGATAGCAAAGGTTCTCCTTGAACTTGCGGACAGGATAGGTGTCAAAAAGAACGGCAGGATAGTAATAAGACTCCCCCTTACCAGACAGGACATAGCCGAGATGACGGGAACTACCGTTGAGACCGCCATAAGGGTTATGAGCAGGTGGAAGAAGCAGGGGATAATAAATACGGAGAGAGGCTACATAGAGATAATAAACCGGAGAGAGTTAGAGAAGCTTTTGGTATAAAATAAGTGTAAGAATGAAGGTTCTCCAGCCGTTAATACTGCTTTTTTTAGCCCTACTCATCTACGGCATGTCGGAACCCGCAGAGATACCACCCGAATTGAGGAGCCTGAAGGCTAAGGTCGTTGACAAAAAAGGTGTGATTCACCAGCTCACAGCGTTTAGATGCAACGATGGCGCTACCCTTAAGTTCAGAAAGGGGAGCCTTGACTACACCCTATCTCTTACATCTATAAGGTCAATAGAGGTTCTGGGAGTTGAGGACGGCAACGCAAGGGTGTCAGTTCAGCTGAAAGATGGTAAAAAGGAAAGTTTTGAGCTTCCCTCCTCAACGAGGTGCACCGCCCAGACTGAAGTGGGCAACGTCAGCTTCTACATAACCGAGGTGAAACGCATAGAGCTGTTGCAAGGAGAGGTTAAATGAGAAGGTTCTTTCTGCCTGTTATAGCCGGGACTTTCTTCCTTGCGGGCTTCTTCGTAGGGGTGTCCAAAACGGTTTCCTCCGAGGACGAGTACTCCTACCTCAAACTGTTCACCGACGTGCTGAAGATAGTTAAGGAAAACTACGTAGAGGAGCCCAGCATAAAGGAGATGATATACGGAGCCCTGAACGGGATGGTGTCCGCCCTTGATCCATTCTCAGCCTTCTTCCCCCCGGAGAAGTACAAGGAGTTCATGGAGGAGACGGAAGGTGAGTTCGGTGGCATAGGTATAGAGATAAGCATGGAGAAGGGAAGACCTATCGTCGTGGCGCCCATAGAGGGAACGCCGGCTTACAAGGCTGGTCTCAGAGCCGGGGACATAATAATAGCCGTTGACGGAGAGGACACCTTCGGGAAGACCCTCCTTGACATAGTTAAGCAGATAAGGGGCAAGCCGGGAACGAAGGTCAAGCTTACCATAATGAGGAAGGGAGCGGACAAGCCCTTTACCGTTGAGATAACGAGGGCTGTGATAAAGATAGAGAGCGTCAAGTACACAAAATACGGGGATATAGGTTACATAAAGCTCACCCAGTTCCAGCACTACACCTCAAGAGACCTGAAGAAAGCCGTTAAAGACCTGCTATCCCAGCACGTCCAGGGCTTCATAATAGACCTCAGGAACAATCCGGGGGGTCTGCTCTCTGAAGCGGTAAAGGTATCCGACATATTCCTGCCGGAAGGAAAGCTCATAGTTTACACGAAGGGCAGGAGGGACGAAGAGAAGTACTACGCTAAGGAGAAGCCGGTTCTGCCCACTTACGTCCCCGTGGTAGTTCTCATAAATAAGGGCTCAGCGAGCGCCTCGGAGATAGTGACGGGCGCCCTTCAGGATCACCACAGGGCTACCATAGTGGGTGAGAAGAGCTTCGGTAAAGCTTCCGTGCAGAACATAATACCCCTTGAGGACGGCTCCGCTTTAAAGCTCACGGTAGCCTACTACTACACACCCAAGGGCAGGCTCATACACAAGAAGGGGATAAAGCCCGACATAAAGGTAAGCATGGACGAGAAGGCGTGGGAGAAGCTCACCCAGACCATAAGGAAGATGAGGATAGAGGGCAACGGGAAAAAGGTTATCCTCCTGCCGGACATAGACGTCCAGCTCAAGAAGGCTATAGAGGTTCTCAAGGCTAAGATAGAGCACAAAGAGGCTGCATGATAACCCTCGCCGTTGAGACCTCGTGCGACGAGACAGCCTTAGCCCTTTACGACTCCGAAGAAGGAGTTATAGGTGATGTCCTCCTATCCCAGGCTAAGGTGCATTCTCCCTTCGGTGGTGTGGTTCCCGAGCTGTCCGCAAGGGAGCATACGAGAAACCTCCTCCCCCTCTTTGACCTGCTCCTTAAAAAGACTTCCTTTGACATAAAAGAGGTAGACTTCGTATCCTTCACACTCACACCGGGACTTATCCTCTCCCTCGTGGTGGGCGTATCCTTCGCCAAGGCGATAGCTTACACTTTTAACAAGCCCCTCGTTCCCGTGCATCACCTTGAAGGACACATATACTCCGTCTTCCTTGAGGGTAAGGTTGAGTACCCCTTCGTGGCGCTGATAGTGTCGGGAGGGCACACAGACCTGTACCTCGTAGAGGACTTCGGTAGATACAGGTTTTTAGGAGGAACGCTGGACGACGCCGTTGGAGAAAGCTACGACAAGGTTGCTAAGATGCTGGGGCTCGGCTATCCCGGTGGACCCATAATAGACAGGCTCGCCGGGGAAGGTAAGCCGTTATACAAACTACCCAGACCGATGCTTGACAAAGAAGACCTGAATATGTCCTTCAGCGGGCTGAAGACCGCCGTTATGAATCTTCTCAGGAGAGAGAAAGAGGTCAAAGAGGAAGATGTGTCCGCCTCCTTTCAGGAGGCTGTGGTGGATATACTCGTCAGCAAGAGCGTCCGCGCTCTGAGAGAGACCGGGGTCAGGAGGCTCGTGGTGGTGGGAGGGGTGTCAGCAAACAGCAGGCTCAGGGAGGAGTTTCAACGTGTCTCCGAGGAGGAGGGCTTTGAGCTCCACATACCACCGCTCAGGCTATCAACGGACAACGCTCTGATGATAGCTTACGCCGGGATGGAACGCTTCAGGAGGGGAGTTGTGGCACCCCAGGACATAAACGCAGAGCCCAACCTTCCCCTTGAGGAGTTCGGTAAGTTATGGACTTAACTTCTCAAGGGCTTTCCTGAATATCTCCCTGTCACCCTTGTACTTGAGAAGCTTTTTTGCCTCCTCTACTGGAAAGAACCTCGCGTCCTCAACCTCCCAGGAAGGTTTAGGCTCACCCCCGAGGTATCTCATCAGGTAGTACTTGACCTTCTTGAATATCTTTTCTCCCTTCAGCTGGTACCAGTATCTTATCTCCCCCACGTAGTCAACGACCTCGCCCTTCACGCTGGTCTCCTCAAGGACTTCCCTGACCGCCGTATCCTCAGGCTTTTCTCCCTTCTCTATGTTTCCCTTCGGAAAAGTCCACACACCCGAAGGGTTCTTTATGAGAAGGACTTCTCCGTCCTTAAAGAGGACTCCCCCTGCGGAAAACTCCCTTCTCACCGGCTAACGAGCTCCACGAGTTCTCTGGCTCCCCTTATGGTGTTCTCGGTCGGCGTTCCCATGAGCCTCGCGACCTCCTTCAGCTTCTCCTCTTTAGAGAGCTTCTTAACCTGTATGTAGGGTATGTCGCCGAGGTATCTCTTCTCCGTCAGGAAGTTGGTATCACCGGCGGCACACACGGGGGCAGAGTGGGTTATGGCTATGACCTGCATGTCCCTTGAGAGCTTCTTCAGGAGTCTTGCCAGCTTGACTGAGGTATCTCCGCTCACCCCCACATCAACCTCGTCAAAGACATAGGTCGCCACAGGGGGCTGTATCAGGGCTACGGACAAGAAGAGGCGTGTGAGTTCTCCACCGGAGGCGACCTGCTCCACAGGTTTGGGCTCGCCGCCGTAGGAGGAAAAGAGGAAACTGACTCTGTCAATCCCCTGTCTGCTGAGCTCTCCCCTCTCAAGGAGGACTTTCAGCTTAGCCTTCTCAAGGTTGAGCTCCTTGAGCACCTCCTCAATCCTCCTCTCAAGCTCCGGGGCTTTCTCCTTCCTCTTCCTGCTGAGCTCCCGGCTCAAGCTGAGGAGCTCTTCTTCAAGTCTGCCAACCTCATCCCGCAGTTCCTCTATCCTGTCTTCGTATCCGTAAGAGCTGGCGAGCTCTCTCTTTATCTCCTCGGCGTCCCTGAGTATATCTTCGTAGCTCTTGCCGTACTTCTTCTCAAGCCTCTGAACCCTGAAGAGCAGCTCGTTTATGCAGTCTATCTCCTCGGGGGAGAGCTCAAGGTCTCTATCCCTGAGGCTGTCCGTTATTTCAAGGAGTCTGTCCTTAAGGAGGGTTAGCTCCTCAAGCACGTTTTCCACGCTCGGGTCAAGCTCCCTGACCTTCCAGAGGAGTCTCAGGGCGTAGCCAACGTCCGAGTAAGCTGAGCCTTCGGAGTCGTATAGGTACTGTAGAGCCTCCCCAACGAGCTTCTTTATCTTCTCAAGGCTCTTTAAGGCTCCCGCCTTGTCCCTGAGCTCCTTAACCTCTGCCGGGGTTAAGCCTACCTCCTCTATCTCTTTAAGCCTGAACTCCAAGAAGTCCCTCTTCTGGAGTAGCTCCTCCCTCCTGCTAACGAGCTCATCAAGGAGTCTCTTCTTAGAGGAGTACTCCTCGTAAAGGCTTTCCACCTTCTCTACCAAGCCGCCGAGTCCCCCGAAGCTGTCAAGCACCTGTATCTGGAACTCCGGCTTCAGCAGCCTCACGAACTCGTTCTGACCCTGTATGGAGACCGCTCCGTCAAGCATCTCTCTGACGTTCTTAGCCGAAGTCCCCCTGCCGTCAAGGAAGTACCTGCTCCTTCCGCTCCTTATTTCCCTCCTCAAGATCACGGCTTCGCCGTCAATACCAACTTCAACCTCCACCGCAGTCCCCTCAGGGTAGTCTCCCTGCCTGCCCATGACGAACTCAAGGGCTGATATGGTCATGGACTTGCCGGTACCCGTTTCGCCCGATATTATGTTCAGCCCTTCGGAAAACTCAATCTCTAAGTCTTTGATAAGAATGAAATTTTCTATGGAGACGCGCCGCAGCATAGGTAATAATATCGGAACTTACCACCTTCGCTTCAACCTGCTCAGAATGACGAGGAGTCCCAGCAACGGGAGTAGGCTATGTGCCACACCTCCGGTACTGCATCCCCCGGAACCGCAGCTCGATTCACTCTTCGCCGATAGGCTCACGCTGAAGTTAAGTCCGCTGTCGGAAAAGCTGACGAGAAGCCTCCCACTGTAATCGCCGGCACCGGCCGGAGAGAAGGAGAGATAAACCCTGCACTCCTCAAAGGTGTTAAGACTCCTGCCGGAACAATCGTCCTTTGAGAGGTAAAACCCGCTCCCCTCAACGCGCACGCTCGTTACCTGGACGACACCGTTCCCCGTGTTCCTGAGGGTGAACTCACGACTTGAGCTCTCACAACCCTCTACACTGCCCCAGCTTATTGAGAGAGACGAGGGACACACCTTCGGTGAGGAGGAGTTCAGAAGGAGAGAGTCTAAACTGAGAACGTTGCAGGAGTAGGTCTTACCCGCAAGGCTCATATAGTTCCTGCCCGTGGTGATTATCCTCTCCCTGATCTGGGTGTAGTTGAGAGATGGCTGGTAGCTCTTCAGCAAGGCTACCGCACCGGAAACGAAGGGCGTGGACATAGAAGTTCCATAGGTCAACGAAAGGTCTGTGCAGCTCGTTCCCGCGCTTCCATTTTTAAGAGTCCATATACTCTCCCCCGGGGCGGATAACTTGACCTTATTGAAGCCGTAATTGGAGAAGGACGACCTCTCTCCTTTAGAGCCAACCGAGCCCACGCAGAGCATATTCCCGAGGTCGTAGTTGCAGGGGTTCATGGAAACTTCGTCGTTGTTCAGGTTGCTGTTCCCAGCGGCGGTTACGTACAGAATACCCTCGTTCGCAAGCTCCTCTATCTTGTCCCTCTGAACCTGGCTGTCCGGGTAGACCTCCCCGTAGCTTGCGTTCACGGCAATGATGTTCAGACCTTTGTTACGCTTGAGGTCAAGTATGTAGTTCAGGCACTCTATCTCGCCCGCTATGGTTCCGCCACCGGAGGAGTCAAGGAACTTACAGGGAACTATCTTTACCTGCCAATTCACTCCAGTTATCAGAGTGCCGTTGTTACCCACCGCGCCCACTATGCTCGCAACGGAAGTCCCGTGCCCGTTGTCGTCCATCGCATCGGGCTTGTTGCACCCCTGAGCTTTCGGGTCGTATTTACCCTCCGGGTAACAGAGTATGTTCACCCCGTAGCAGTCGTCCACGTAACCGTTCCCATCGTTGTCCACACCATCGGTGCAAATCTCCCCCGGGTTCTTCCAGAGGTTGTCCTTGAGGTCTGGGTGGTTGTAGTCAACCCCCGTGTCCAGAACCGCCACATACACACTCCCCGAGCCTGTGCTCAAGTCCCATGCCGAATAAGCCCCTATGAAGTCCAAGTCCCACCTGTAGCTAAGACACGGGTCGTTCGGAGTCTGAAGGGCTCTGAGTCTGTAATTTTTCTCTATAAGGACGCCTTCGGCGTGGCTCAATAAACCCACGGAAACACCTTCATCAATACGAACGATGTATGTCTTATCGTCAATCCTTTTTATAACTTTTCCAGGAACTTTGCTCGGGTCTTCCGTCCTGACGAGGAACTCGGCACCAAAGCTCAAGGTGCAGGCTAAGGTGAGGACAAGAGCCCAGACCATAATAGGGATAATAAGCGATATACACAGAAAAGAACAAATTTTTCTCAGGGTGTCAGAAATCACCCCTTTTTCCCGTTCTCTATAAAAAACAGGAGGTGATGGGATGAGGAAAACTATCGCTCTGAGTTTTACGGCACTTTCGCTGTTAGCCTGCGGTGGAGGAGGTGGTAGTTCGGACTCTCTACCCGGCGGTAGCGGAGGGGGTAACTAGGGAAGCTCTTTCGTGGCGGTCAAGTCGGTCAGCGCGGACAGAACCAGCATCTCTGAAAGAGAGAGTATACAGATCAGCTGGGAGGTGAGCTTTTCCTCAGTAAACGGGCTCTACACGGCGGAGGTCTACATAAGCTCTACCCAGGACGTTCCCTCCCCTGCTTACAACTACAGGCTCTACACCGCCAACTGCGGAAACGGGAGCGTCTACACCTGCGGGACGACCGGACAGGTGAGGTGCACCTACACAGCCAAGTTCAACGGCGTTCCCACGTTCATCTGCAATACCATCTCCAAATCCATACCCTTCACCGGCAACGGATACCTCGTGTTTAGAGCCTGCATCTGGGACAGCAACTTAAGATACGTGTGCAATAAGAAGGCGCTGCCACTGAGGGTAAACTGAAATAGGAATCCCCGCCGTTCCTACCCTTTGACCCTTCCGGAGGGGCTTCCCCGCTCCTCCCAAAGCACACCTACGATTGATCAAAACCGACAGCTAAAAACCCTTTTATATGACGCTGTTGAACCCTCGTTTCTTAAGGGCATTTCAAGTAAAAGGAAAAGTTGTGGGGGGAGGTTTTCTTCCCCCTTGTGTGTCGCAATCCCTTCGTTTCTTAAGGGCATTTCAAGGCTATGGGCGGTTATCACTCTGAGCTTAACATCTAGTCGCAATCCCTCAACTTCTTAAGGGCATTTCAAGGGGCAAGGTAGGTATCTACCTTGTTCTTGTAAACCTCGTCGCAATCCCTTCGTTTCTTAAGGGCATTTCAAGCCTGGGGTAAATTTCAACTTATTGAGAGACAAAGCACCCAGAGTGAGAATTGTTCGCAATTAAACATGGTGTCACAAAAATTCAGAATTATCAAAGAGTTCCTTCTGGGCTTTGTCGCTCTAAGCTTTGAGCCCTTTTTAAACCCTATTCGGTTGTCAAGGAGCCGGCGGGCACCTGCGTCCCGCTATTAACTGCCAATAAGTTAAGCACACAGCCCGAAATTTTCAATATGATTTTCGTCATACGAGGTTATTCTCTCAGCAACATCAAAAACTTACGTAATCCCGTAAACGTCTTTTGGTTTCAGGCTCCAAACTGTTGGGGCAGAAGAACATAAAAACTCAGGATACTTTCTCAAAGAGTCCGATAAGGTCTCCCGGTGCGTTTACACTTAGGCTAACCCCCTCCTCAGGGAGCTCAATCACCACGCGAACGTCCGTTTTCCTGTCCGCACCTTCAAGGGAGTGGAGGAACTCCCGTGCCTGCTCCTCCTGTCCTATGGCAAGGTTGGTGAGGGTGAGGAGGATATACTTTTCGTAGGAGTCCGGGGCGATCAGCAACCACTTGTTGGCTTCCAAGTACTTGAACTCCACTATGTACCTCATCCCGACCCAGAGGGGGTCTTTCGTATCCCCAAAATCAGACCTCTTCAGCCTCTTATCTCCCCTGTAGAGCGATATCCTGAACCTTACCCTCATGACTCAAAGAATCGTAGAACTCCTTTAACCTTTTCACGCACTCCCGTGCGTCGTCACAGTTCACCTCAATCACAGGCTCACCGAACTGCCTGTACTTCTTGTCGTAATATTCCTCTATAAGGAACCTTATTACCTCCTCGTAGTCCGCCCTCTCAAAGCACTCCATAAGGTAGTTGAACCTCTGGGGTCCGAGATATTTCTTTATCCTCTTAACAGCTTCACGGGCTTCTTCTTCCCAGCCCTCTCTCTTCATATAGTCGGAGATTATATTCTTCACCCGCGTTTCCATACTCGCCTTTATCTCAACGTACGTCCCTCTCTCCTTCTTCTTCCAGAAGGATTCTGGTATGTATACGTTGCCTATCCTCCTGCTCTCGTCCTCTATGAAGACTAAGCCACTGCCCACCCTCCTTAATTCCTCGTAAAGCAAGGCGTCAAACTGTTTCTGGGAGACCTCCTCGCCTATACCCACGCTGCCGAACACGGAGCCTCTGTCCTTTGCAAGGTCTTCCAGGTCTATGACCGGCATACCTTCCTCTTTAAGTAGCTTCAAAACCTTCGTCTTGCCCACGCCCGTCTTTCCGGTGAGGACTATAAAGTCTATGCCTTCAAGGACTCTCTCCATGTCCCTGAGAATGAACTGCCTGTATGCCCTGTACCCTCCTTTTAAACGTAAAAGCTCAAGCCCCATATCCGACATAGCTTTACACATACCCTGACTTCTCATGCCTCCACGCCAGCAGTAAACCACGACATTTTTGTGTTTGTCCCTTAGCTCTTTAAACCTCCGGTAGAACTCCTCCAGCTTACCCTTTGCAAGCTCCTCTCCCAGCTCTCTGGCTCTATCCACGCCCTCGTTCCTGTATATGTACCCTATCAACTTCTTCTCCTCGTTTTCAAAGAGTGGGACGTTCACCGCACCCGGTATGTGGAACTCTTTATACTCCTGCGGGCTCCTTATATCAACGAGCACCATATCCTCAAGCTGAAAGAGCTCATGGGCTTCTATGTCCCGGTAGGGCATATTAAATAATATGCTCAAAGTTGTTGAAAATCCCATAGTAGTTCACGAGAACGGAATTTACCGACCAGAGCCTACACGTTTCTGGATACTTGACAGAGAGTTCAGGTCTGCCGTGTCAAGGCTGGAGTCCGAAGGTTTCATAAGGATGCTCTCCCAGGAGATAACCGAGGATGAGGGTCTCTTTGATTTCCTCGTTAAGCTCCACGAGAGAGAGGTCAGGAAGAGAGAAGAGCTGTTAAAAAAGCTCTTTCCGGAGGTCTACGAAGGCTCCGGCAGGTGGGATTTAGCCTGCAAGAAGGTTCTCCTTAATCCTGAAATCGGGATAGGTGGGATAAGGAACTTCAGGAGGAAACCCTTTAAGGTGAGGTGCCTTCACCTGTGGACTGCCTACCATGTGGGAGACGAGGAGTTCAGAAACCCCATAGGGGAGTTCGTCCTGTCTAAGATATGAGCTTTCGGCAGAAGACGAGGTAGGCGGTGTGTCCCACCATGGTGTCCTCCGGTCTGAAGCGCTCGGGGACTGTCTTGTAGTACCTCGTGAGTATCTCCAGTACCTCCACTCCGCCGAACATACCCTCAAGACCCTTCAGGAGCTCAACCACCTGATTCGCCGTAGGCAGTAGAAAACCTGCCGGTGCGCTCACCTTCAGACAGCGGTGGAGTTTCTCAAGGTATGGAACCGGCTCGCGGACGTCCACGAAGGCGGCATCAAAGAACTCGGATTCAACCTTCGCTTCGGAGAAGTCCTCGTTGTGGAGAAGAACGTTTTCCCCAAGGGAGAACCGCTCAAGGTTAGCCTTTGCCACCTTATAAAAGCGTTCCACCGCCTCGTAGGTGTAAACCTCCCCTGCAAGACTGGAGAGGACTGCACAGAGGGCACCACTCCCCGTGCCGAACTCAAGAACCCTCTTATCTCTGGACAGCCCCAGCTTGAAGGCTATGAAGAAGGCGTCCTTGGGGTATATTATCTGGGTTTTCCTCTCAAAACCCAAGACTATGAGCTCTTCAAGGGTCGGTCTGAAAACCTCAAACCTTCCGATCCTTACGCCTTCGGGCTTTCCTATGAGATCTGAGAACCTGAGGAGGTCTTTCCTGACGTTCAAGGTCTGCCTCGGATCAAGCTTCTTGAGATACCTTTTATCGGAGTGCCTTATGACTACCCAGTCCCCTTCCCGGAACATCAGCCCTTTCTTCCGTGCTGTTTTACCTTCAGGTACTTCTCAACGTCAAGAACCTTGAATATGTCCTTGAAGGGTCTGAGCTGGAACTCAAGCTCTTCCTCCTGCTTCTTCTCTCCGAACTCCTGGGCACCAAGGTCAAGCAGGAAGGTCAGCAGGTTCAGGAGTTGCCTCTCCTCCTCCTCTCCCGGGTTTGTCGTGAGGTGGAACTTGCCCTCGGAGAACACGAGGAAGGGATACCTTACAGCCTCCCTCAGAACAAGGGAGCTCATCTTGGTGGGGGCGTGCTTCATGAATACGCTCACCACCTCGTTGATCATGAAGAGATAGACTATCGGGGCTATGTTGGATACCTTCTTGTAAAAGAAAAGACTCACGAAGTAGGGCTCTTCAAACTTCAGGCTTGAGAGGGGCTTGAACTTGCCCTCCGTCTCTATAAGGGATATGAGGAGTTTGCCCTCACGGAACACCACGAACCTGTCTCCCCTCTTCTCCGATATGAGGAGCAGGGCGTCCTTTCTGTGTTTGCTCAGCCCAAGGAAGAGCTTGCTTATCTCCATAAAGTAACTGCTGACGGTGTTTATCTCCGGCTTGGAGAGAAAACGCAGGGCTATGTACTTGACTATGTTGCTGTCAAGGTTCACGAGGCTGAGCTCCGCGTTCTTGTCGGGAGAGAGGAAGAACTCAAATATGTCGTAGTCCACGGGATAGACGGCGAACATCTCGCCGTTCTCATAAAAGAGGTTTATGGTGTAAGTCGGGGAGGATATCCTCGCTATACCTGAAAAGTTTCCCGTCTTGAGGCTCTCAAGTATGGCGACCACGTTCACCCTCTTCAGAGGGACGCTCTCCATCATGTAGTCTACATCGTGCTCCTCAGCGCTCTCGCTCTCCCTAAACTCGTATATGTCCAGCTTGCCCTCAATCAGGTAGTCCTTCACCTTCCTGACTATGGACACTATGGAGTCTTCCGAAAGGGCAACGGACTCCACCACGTTCTTGCCCTCAAAGAAGGAGAGCTCCCTCTCCTTGCCGGTCGCCTTGAATATGGCGTAGGGGGATATTATCCTGTCCACTATCTCATCAAGCTCGCGCCTCACTATGGTAGCCTGTATCATAAGCTCGTCGCTGCCTATTGGGTTCTCAAGGGGGTTAGCCTTCATCTTTGACTCTTCGTAGAAGGCGAAGAAACCCTCCGGGTTGGCAAGCATCTCCGCAAGGCAGTAAACGAGGAGGTTGTAGTAATTGACCTTCTTCTTATTGAAGGAGCCCACATCACACTTGAACTCGGTTATCAGCCCGTCGTTGACCTTCATAGAGAGGAAGTACCTGTTGACGAATAGCTCTAAGGTTCCAGACCTTCCCTGAAGAAGCCCGGTGATTACATCGCTGAGTCCGCGAGAATCGCCGATGTAACCATAAAACATAACCTTAGTTTATCCTACCATCTTACGGAACTTCTCCATTAATTCTTCAACTATAAGGTCAAAGGTCTCGGTTACCCCCTCTCCCCTGACGGCAACAGCCTCCGTTGACCTCTTGCCGGGAATGCTTACCTCCCCTTTGAGGACATCAATGGGGAGGGCGTCCGGCAGGTCTCTCTTGTTGTACTGCACGACTATGGGTGTTCCCTCTATATCCTTTCCATACTGCCTCAGGTCTTCACCGAGGGTTCTGACGAACTCCTTGTTCTCGGAAAGCCTCCTCTCGGAGGAGTCCACTACGAACACGACCGCGTCCACACCTCTCATCACCATCTTCCTTATGTCCTTGTATATGTCCTGACCGGGTATCGTGTATATGGAGAAGGTCAGCGTAAAGCCGTCCACCTTGAGTTTCTTGGTTATGAAGTCAAAGACGAGGGTTCTCTCCTCCTTGGTATCAAAGCTGAGGACGTCCAGCCCGCTCTGCTTGGCGAGCTGTTCTATGTTAGTGGTCTTCCCCGACATAGCTATACCGTGGTAAACGACCTTGAACCTCACTATACCTTTTGAAGAGTCAATCAGCATATCAACTCCCTCCTATGATTTTTAATCTATTCCAGCTCAAGCAGTTTACACACACGGGGGTGTACCGGGCGTACTCCTTTCCACACTTCCCACACTCCAGAAGTCTTATAAGGGAGAACATGTCCCTGTAACATTCCCTATCCTCTAAGTATCCTCTGTCAATTAACGTCCTTATCGGAGCAGGGAGGGAATCCTTTAGCGACTCCAACTTCTCGTACATGCCCACGCTGAGGTACAGCAGTGCCAGAACGACGGGGTGAACCTCCTCCGTGTGCTCTTCAACCTCTTCCATTATCTCTGGGGTCAGGGAGTTCTTCTCCACCACTGCGAGGAGTGTCTCGTTCTGGACGCCCTCCGCAAACATCTTGGCGGCAAACTTCCTTCTGTCCTTTCCTTCAGCGTGAGAACACAGGACTGACAGGGAAGCCGGCGTGTAGGGGAGATTTTCCAGTTCATCCAGAGCTTCCGCACCTCTGACCTCCGCGAGTAGGGATGCGAGAACCCTCTTTTCTTCCGTCTTGAGAGCCTTCTCACTGTCCTGAAGCACTTTCCTCTGAAGGTCTATGGCTTTCTCTCCTTCCCCCCTCAGGAAGTATATACTCCTGAGCAGCCTGCGAGCTCTGAGGTTCTTCCAATTCTTGCCGAGGGCTTTCTCAAGCAAGTCCTGAGCCCTCTCCTTCTCTTCCTTGAAAAGGGACTCCGCTATGAGGGTCTCAACAATGCCTCTGGAATACTTCTGGAGGTAAAGGGAAGCCTCCCGCCCAAGCTCCTCCATACTGCGCGTATAAAGGGGGACGGTTTCTTCGTTGTCAAGGAGCTTTGAAAACTCACCACGGGCTCTGTCGGGATAGCCCGTCCATAGGCTTTCAAGTGCCCTCTTTATTCTCTCGCTGTACCTCCTCCACTCAAGGCTCTTTATTCCCGTGGTTATGTAAGCTATGAGAAACCCCAACACGAAGCTCGCAAATATGGTCAGGAACAAGGGGAGCTCATAGGAGAAGTTAAAGAAAGATATCTTTACGCTCTGGAGGTTGAAGTAAGCGAATACGAGGGCGAATATAAGGATAAATACGAAGACCACAACCTTGAAAAGGATCATGCCTCTACTCTCCTCGCCTCAGCCCATATCCATTCTATACCGTAGTGCTCCCTCCACTCGGGCGTGAATATGTGCACTATCACGTCAAGGAGGTCAACGAGTATCCAGTTTCCAAACTCGGTGCCCTCAACGTGGTCAACGGTGTAGCCGGCTTTCTCCATCTCGTCCACGAGATAGTCGGCGAGGGCTTTTGCGTGAATCGTTGAGTTTGCCGTGGCTATTACGAAGAAGTCCGCTATGTTTGTCAGGTTGGACACGTCCAGGACGACCACGTCTTCCGCCTTCTTGTCCTCCAGCAACTTCTTTATCAGCTTCAGCTTTTCCATTCCTTTCCTTCCACGAGCTTCCTCAGTTCCCTGTAGTAGGCGTTCTCACCGTAAACCTCCCTGTACTTGGCAAGAGCTTCAACCGCCTCCCTCTTAGCCTCTTCTCCTATCTTCTCCCAGCGCTTGAGCTCACTCTTCAAGAACTCAAGCCTTCTTTTTATCGCCTTCCTCTCCTCCTCGTTCTCAGCGTCCTCAAGCTTGTCCTTCGTGGCGTCTATCAGGTTAGATATCTTGTCCCTCTCTATCTCTATCTGTCTGTCGGTTAGGAGAAGACACCTTATGTACCTGTAGGCGACCTCAGATTCGGAGACGTGTCCCGGAAAGTTTATGAGAACCTCCCTGTAGCGCAGGGCTGCTGAGTAGGTGTAGCCATAGTCCTCGTAGAACTTTGCTATGTACAGCTCGTGCTGGGCGATCTTCCTGTAAGCCTTATCTATGAGCTTCTGAACCTTCGGGGCGAAGGTGCTGTTGGGAAACCTGCTCAGGAACTCTTTAGCTTTCTCTATAGCTTTCCAGGTGTACTCCTGGTCTCTGTATGGGTCTGGAGAAACGTTTATGTAGCTGTCTATGAGTAAGTAGAAAGCTTCCTCAGTCCTCCTGAGCTTGGGGTAGTAAAAGATGTAGTCCTCCAAGGCTACCACCGCGTTTACATAGTCTCCGTCGTAATAGTAGCTCTTAGCCAGGAGGAACTTTGCGTTCTCAATCTGTTTGGGTGTTAGGTAGTCCATGTACTTGAGGGCTTCGTTGAAGTTCCAGGCTGCGTCTCCGTAGTCCTTTTCCTTGTAAGCGCTTAGCGCTTCTCTATAGTACTCCTGCGCCTTCTTAGCCCTCTCTTCCTCGGTGATCTTTGCACATCCTGAAAGGAGCAGGAATAGAACGAGTAAGAAGCTCAATTTTCCCATCATCTTCATCCTGTCAGAAACATCTCGTAGTAATCTAAGGGAACGTCGCACTCTTCCTTGACGGATACCCACTGTCTCATGTTGCTCTTCTCAATAAGGTTCTCAACCCTCTCCTTGAGAGCCGGGTTAACCCTCACCTCAAGGTATCTGCCCTTGAAGTAGTTTATCTCCTTTTCTATCTCGTAGAGGACAACCTCAGGGCTCTTTATGTAGCCCTTGCCTTTGCAGTAAGGGCAGTTTATGGACAGGAGCCTGGTCACGCTGGGGGTCTCCTTCTTGCGGGTCAGTTCCAGCAAACCGAGGTGGGTTATCCCGTAAACGTGAACCTTTGAACCTTCGTCCGCAAAGAGCTCCTTTACCCTCTTTACGAGCTTTTCCCTGTTCTTCTTGTTCTTCATGTCTATAAAGTCAATTATCACTATACCGCCTATGTCCCTCAGCTTTATCTGCCTGACTATCTCTTCCGCAGCTTCAAGGTTCGTCTGGAGGGCGTTATCCTCCAGGGTGTCCCCGCATCCCGATCCACTGTTCACGTCTATCACGGTCATGGCTTCCGTTTCCTCTATGATTATGTAGCCTCCGTTCCTGAGCCATACGTAACGGGCGAAGAGCCTCGTGAGAGCCTTGTCAAGTCCGTACTTCTTGAAGAACACGCTTATGTTCTTTACGTACCTGACCTTGCCGACGAGCTCTGGGAAGTAGCTTTCAAGCTCAGCCAGCAGTTCAGACCAGAGCTCCCTGTCGTCAACTATTATCTCCGATACATCGTTCCAGTAATCCCTGACGAGCTGGACGTAAGCCGGCACCTCCTCGTAGACCAAGCCCTGCTTTATGGAGGCTGACCTCTCCTTAATCTCCTTCCAAGTATTTCTGAGCTTCTGGAGCTCTGCGAGCAACTCCTCTTCTGTCGCAAACTCGGCTGATGTTCTCACTATGACGCCTTCCTCATCCAGAGCCCTCTCAAAGAGCTCCTTGAAGAAAGCCCTCCTGTTTTCGTCCTCTATCTTGGAGGAGACGAACACCTTTTTGGATGTTGGTAGGTAGACGAGGAACTTCCCGGGTATGCTTATGCGGCAGGTGACCTTAGCCCCTTTGTCCTCTATGGGTTCCCTCTTCATCTGGACGAGTATCTCGGAGCCTTCCTCCGGAAGGGGACAGCTCTCATCCTCTTCCAGGGCGGTGTTCTCGTAGGCTTTCAGTGGAAGGTAAGCCTCCTTGCCTATACCTATATCAACGAACGCTCCGTCAAGGCTCTTCGCGAAGCGTTTTACCCTGCCCTTGAATATGCTGCCTGAGAGCCTCTTTTTGCCTCTCTTCTCAACCTTTATCTCCGATATTTCCTTTTCCTTGAGGAGGAAGGTGAGAACGAGGTTTCTGCTGGCAGAGATTATAAGCCGAACGTCCATTAGGTAGATATTTTAAAGTATTTTTGTTATGCCAATAGGTCTTATAGCCGGGAAGGGTCGCCTTCCCGAAGTGTTCCGAGAAGAAGCTGTAAAAAGGGGTGAGGAGGTGTTTGTAGTAGGTGTAAAGGGCATAACCGATATAAAGACGGACGATCTCCTGCCTGTTGGCAAGGTGGGCAAGCTAATAAAGCTGTTCAGAAAGAAGGGAGTGGATAGGGTTGTCATGCTTGGAAAGTTTGAGCACAGGCTGATATACACGAGCATACTTCAGTTTGACCTCAAAGCCTTCAGCGTCCTGAGAAAAGCTAAGGACAGGAGACCAGCAAGCGTCGTAAAAGCCTTCATGAAGGTTCTTGAGGAAGAGGGTTTTGAGTTTATAGACCCCAGACCCTACCTTGAAGAACTCCTTGCTGAGGAGGGAACTATGGGGAGGAGAGAACCTTCCGAGGAGGTTATGGAGGACGGGCTCTTTGGTTTCATCATAGCCAAGGAAGTTGCCGAGCTTGATATAGGACAGACTATAGTTGTAAAGGACAAGGCGGTTGTCGCCGTTGAAGCCATGGAAGGAACTCAGGAGACCATACTCAGGGGAGGTAGGCTCGGTGGCAAGGGCGTGAGGGTTGTAAAGGTAGCCCGCAAGAATCAGGACTTTAGGATAGATGTACCAACGGTGGGCGTTGAGACCCTTGAAGCCCTGAAGACGGCGAAAGCCGATGCCCTGTTCTTGGAGGCCGGAAAGGTTTATGTGGTTGACAAGGAGAAGTTTCTCCGCGGGGCGGACAGGCTGAATATATCCGTTGTGGGATTGTGCTAAAATGGACTCACTATGAAACACAACTGGGAAGATTACAAGGAGAAGGTTCTGAAGCTCAGGGATATCTTCAAGAAGAGAAACGAAGGGACGGAAACGGAGGTTGAAGTCGTCCTACCGGGAGAAGAGGGATACAGCTCTGAGGTGGGTGTTCCATACGTGAGGGTGAGGTATTATGTGGACGACCATTACCACGAGAGGAGGATTGACCTTTACGAGTACCACCTTAAAAAGGATATTCAGGATCTAGTTAATCTCATAGAACACTTTGTCCAAGAGTTTGAGATGGAGATCGACCAGAGCGAGTACGGAGGAGGGTAAACCTTTAACGCAGGCTGGAGGGGTGGCCGAGCGGACGAAGGCGGGGGATTTGAAATCCCTTGAGGGTTCGCAGCCCTCCGTGGGTTCGAATCCCACCCCCTCCGCCAGACAAAGCTCTCAGAGAAACCCCATCCCCAATGCATGTGCTACCTTATCCCTGTCGTGAGAAGGAAGGGGATGAGGAGAAGAGAAGAAAAGCTGGACAGAGAAACCCTGAAGAAGATAGCTCCTCAGTATATAAAAGACCTGGAAGCCCTTGGGGTTGATATAGAAAAGCTCTGGGACAGGGAACTCAACGCCTTTGTCAGGAAGAAGAATCTGATAAATAGGGTCGGGAAGGAAGAGTTTAAGGTAATTCAGACTATCGGGAGGACAGTTAGGGCAGGGAGGTGGAAAGAGAAATATGTTACAGAACCTCTAAGGAGAGACTTCCTTGAGATATTCGGTTCTGAAGAAAATTTCCCCAACGAAATAAAAAAAGCTTTGTCCTTACAGGAGATAGACAGCTTAACACTGCACTACTTGAAGAGGAAATATGTAAATGGATGGAAGCTTAAAAATCCTGAAGAACTTGATAGCCTTTTTGTGGAACACATCAAACGTCCCGAGGTTCTAATATACAAACAAGGAGCGAGGTTTATACTTGAACTGAATAGGAAAATCGCTGTGATAGAACCTCCACATTGGAAGATAACTTTTTACGAGCTTGAGGAAGAATTCTCCTCCTATGAGGAGCTTGCACGCTCCAGAGGGTGGGATAGATTTACAATTAAGCTATGGCAGTTAAAACAAAAACTCCGCTTGCTGTGAGGATGTATCAAACAGCAGTATGGGACTTCAAAGAACAACCCTACCCAATACCTCAAGAAAGGGAAAATGTTCATAGGGAAGGTCTTGACAGTGATGAATTGGTCGTCGCCCACGATAGGATATTACTACACCACCTTAGAGAATATTTAGACTTCGCCAAAAAGTACTATCAGAAGACCTTAAATTCTGACCCGCTCCAAGACGACCCCTCCCAGCCCCTTGAGAAGTGGTGGTGGCATCTCAACAGGATAGCAAGGGGTGAGTTTCCCGAGGACAAGCTCCCCCAGCATCTGAGAGAAATATACAGGGAGAAGTATCTGAAGAAGTGAGCGAATTTTGCAAAAAAAATTACCACTTTTGTTACAAAAAATTTACCACCCCCTCCTTAAGAATATAATGATTTCCTTATAAACCTTGACACTCAACATTTACCCCCTATCCCGAAAAATCCCGCCAAGTCACGTTTAGTCTTAGATAGGTGGTAAATTAATTTGTAAAATTACAGGAGTCATGAAGATAGCGACCTACAATGTGAACTCAATAAAAGCTCGGAAGGAGCTTCTCTTCAGCTGGCTTGAGAGGGAGCCCGTTGACGTTCTCTGTCTCCAGGAGTTGAAACAGGAAGAGAAGAACTTTCCTTACGGAGAGTTTGAAGAGAGAGGCTACAGGTGTGAGGTCTTTGCCCAAAAGACCTATAATGGCGTGTGTATATGTTCAAAACTTCCTATGGAGGACGTGAGAAAGGGATTCGGAGACGAGTACTTTGACCAGCAAAAGAGGGTCATAAGTGCAAAGGTGGGCGAGATAAGGGTTATAAACGTGTACGCACCCCACGGCGACCTGAGGGGAACAGAGAAGTTTTACTACAAGCTGGAGTTCTACGACAGGCTCTTGAGATACCTCTCGGACAACTTCTCTCCAGAAGAGCCTATATGCATGGTTGGTGACTTCAACGTTGCGAGGGAGGATATAGATGTATTTGACCCAGAGCTGCTCAAGGATACCATAGGCACCATGAAAGAGGAGCGGGAAGCCTTTGAAAGGGTCTTGAAGTGGGGTTTTATAGACGCCTTCAGATACCTCTACCCGGACAGGGTTCAGTTTACGTGGTGGGACTACATAGGGGGTATGATATGGAAGGACAAGGGAATGCGTATAGACTACATACTCATAACGGAGCCTCTGCTCGGCAAGCTTAAGGAGGTTTACGTTGACCTGTGGCCCAGAAAGAGAAGAACGCCCAAGCCTTCCGATCATGCACCGGTTATAGGGGTCTTTGAACTGTGAAAGCGGTCATCTTTGCCCTCCTCTCAGCTCTCGTCTGGGGGACAGCCCCCCTCATATTCAAGCTGGGACTCAGAGGGGAGATACCACCCATAGCGGGGATATTCTTTCACAACTTTACTGCGGCGGTCTTTGCCCTCCTCTCCATGCTCATCCTTAGAGAAGGCTTCACCTATCCATGGAGGGACGTGGCTATAGTTTCCTTCGGGGGTTTCATATCAGGTTTTCTCGGATTACTGCTCTACTACAAGGCGATCAAGGTCGGTGATGTGTCGGTGGTGGCGCCCATAGTGGCGAGCTCGCCCCTTTGGGCAAGTCTGTTCGCCTTCATACTCCTCGGGGAGACTTTTACTCCTATGAAGCTCATAGGAACGATTCTCGTCGTGAGCGGTGTGGCTCTGATAACCTTATCAAGATGAGGCTCTTCGTTGCAGCCGTCCTCCTTCTGCTCGGTGTTGTAGGTCTCGTGTTACCGCTGATACCCGGTGTACCCTTTCTGATAGCCTTTCTCTACCTTGCAGGCTTGCTGGACAGGGACAGGTTTTTAAGGTCTATAAAGAAATTCCAGGGCAGGAGGAACACCTTCCAGAGGAGGTTGGTCAGCTGCATACTCATTAACCTCGTTTACAGGAGGAGGTTTAACTTAAAATAGAGTTGTGGGAAGGGTGACCCTGAAGAGCCTACGGAAAAAGAAGTCCAGGGGTGAAAAGATAACTATGATCTCAACCTACGACTACCTGTCCGCTAAGCTGTGCCAAGAAGCTGGTATAGATTCTGTGCTCGTGGGCGACTCTCTCGGTATGGTTTTTCAGGGTCTTGATTCCACGCTTCCGGTCACCCTAGACGAGATGATCTACCACGCAAGGGCTGTCAGGAGGGGTGCTCCAGAGCTGTTCATGGTCGTTGACATGCCCTTTATGAGTTATCAGGTGTCTGTGGAGGACGCCCTCTACAACTGCGGGAAGGTTCTAAAGGAAACAGGGGCACAGGCTGTCAAGATAGAGGGTGGTGAGGAGGTGGCGGAGCTCGCCTCCAGGCTTATAGATACGGGCATACCCGTCGTGGGGCACCTGGGGTATACACCCCAGTCCGTAAACCTGTTTGGGACGCCCAAGGTGGTCGGCAGAGAAGAGGAGGAGGCTGAGAGGCTGAGGAAGGACTTCAAAGCCCTTGAGAGTGCGGGGGTGCCTGTAGTAGTGCTTGAGAGCGTGCCCTGGGAGCTCGCCCGGGAGTTGACAGAAAGCTCGGAAGTCATAACTATAGGAATTGGAGCGGGGAAATTCTGCGATGGCCAGGTGCTTGTATTCCACGACCTTGTCGGACTTTACGAAGAGGCTAAACCGAGGTTCGTCAGGAGGTACGCCGAGGGAGCAAAGATATTCAGGGAAGCCCTTGAGAAGTTTAGAATAGATGTAGAAACAGGGGATTTTCCTTCAGAAGAGGAGAGCTATGGAGCATGAGAAACTCTTAAACCTTCTGCTCAAGGCAGGGTATATAAAAGAGTCTGACATAAAGAAGGTTCTTGAAGAACGGAAGGAGGACGAGGATATATTTCAAACCCTCCTTAGGCTCGGCGTCCTGTCTGAGAAGGAGATAATGAACTTCTTTCAGACCATACTACCCCAGAAGGTCTGGAAGGAAGAGGTTGAGGAACTTCACGTTCCCTCCCACATACTCAACTCAATACCTCAGGACTTCATGCGTAAATTCAAAGTCGTGCCCGTCCTTTACGAGAAGGGTAAGCTCCACGTGATAATGCTCAACCCGCTCAACCAGAACCTCATAAACGAGCTTAGATTTTACACAAAAGCCAACAGCATAGTCCCTTACGTGGCACCCCTGTCCACCATAGAGAGGATCCTGGACAAGCAGTTTCCCCAGCTTGGGGACGTCCTTAGCCAGATAGAGGACTCAGAGGTTGAGATAGAGGAGGAAGAAGAGGACACCCCGATAGACCAGCTCCTCCATGCCACAGAAGAAGCCCCTATAGTCAAGTTAGCCAACGGGCTCATCTTTGAGGCTGTGAGGATGGGCGCCTCCGACATACACATAGAGCCCTTTGAGAAGAAGGTTCTCGTTAGGTACAGGGTGGACGGTGTTCTGAAGATATACCACCAGTTACCTATAAACATAAAGGACAGCCTTGTAGCGAGGTACAAGATACTCTCAAACCTTGACATAGCCGAGAAGAGAAAACCCCAGGACGGAAGGATAAGGATAAAGATAGACAGGAAGAAGATAGACCTCAGGGTCTCAACCGTGCCAACCGTTTACGGCGAGAAGGTCGTCATGAGGATTCAGGAGGCTGAGAAGTACCTGAACGTCAAGCTGGAAGACCTCGGCTTTGAGCCCGACGACCTGGAGAAGTTCAGGGGCGCGATATGGAAGCCCTGGGGGATGATTCTCGTCACGGGTCCTACCGGTTCCGGTAAGACAACTACCCTATACTCCGCTCTCATGGAGAGGAACGAGCCTGACGTTAACATAATGACCGCCGAAGACCCCGTTGAGGTCGCCATACCGGGCATAAACCAGGTGCAGGTCAACGAGAGGATAGGGCTTACCTTCTCAAGCGTCCTGAGGGCGTTTCTCAGGCAGGACCCAGACATAATACTCGTCGGTGAGATAAGGGATCAGGAGACGGGAGATATAGCCGTCAGGGCTTCTCTGACCGGTCACCTCGTCTTCTCCACGCTGCACACAAACGATGCACCCACGACCGTTACACGACTGACCGACATGGGCATAGAGCCCTTCCTCGTTGGTTCTTCTCTCGTCCTCGTGGTAGCCCAGAGGCTTATAAGGAGGCTCTGTCCCGACTGCAAGGTGCCCCACGATGTTCCAAAGGAAGCTCTCGTGAGGATGGGTGTCCTCAAGTCTCCCGATGAGGATGCTGTTATATACAAGGCGAGCGAGAAGGGATGTCCCACCTGCAACAACACGGGCTACAAGGGCAGGATGGCAGTTCACGAGATCATGGAGATAGACGACGAGCTCAGGAAGCTCATAATAAAGGGTGGCACCGCTGACGACATAAGAGACCTCGCGCTCCAGAAGGGCATGAGAACCCTCTATCAGTCCGGCATGCTCAAGGTCAAGAAGGGAATAACCTCCATAGAGGAGGTCAATAGAGTCCTTATGCAATGAAATTTCTTCTCTTTATACTCTTCCCCTTCCTCGTCTTTTCAAAGGAACTGGAGACCTGTTACAGGGTCTACTTCTGGTTCTTTCCCGTTGCGGAGAGCTGTGTGGACTACACCCTCAAGGGAGAGGAACTCAAGATACGCTCCTGGGCTAAGACCGTGGTAGTGGGTAGGCTTGTCAAGAGGGTCAACAGTTGGGGTGAGGCTACACTTCAGGCGTTAAAGCCTAAGAAGTTTGCCCTTTTTCAGAGGGAGGGGAGCTTTATAAGAGACCACCTTTACGACTTCCTGAAGAGGGGCGTCAGGTACAGGATAGTGAGACATAAGAGAGAGGAGAAGAAGGTTAAGGAAGGCTTCCTTGAGAGCTCCGTTTACCTCTTTGACCCATTCTCAACCTCCTTTCTGGTTTACATAGACACCCCCAACTACAAAGGTGGAACTATAAACGTCTTCTACGACGCCAAGATACAGAACGTTCACTACAGGACTCTATCGGAGGATAAAGTAGAAATATCGGGGAAGACCTACTCCACCTGGAAGGTTCTTCTCGTGCCTGAGATAGAGACCAAGGGCATCCTTAAGCCTAAGGGCAAGTGGTTCGTATGGGTTGATAAGGAGACCAACATACCCGTGAAGCTGAGCATTAAATTTACTATAGGCAGTGCGGATGTGGTTCTGGAGAGAGTTGAAGGAGACATGAGCCTGTTCAAGGAGGTAAGGAATGGACAGATTGAGCTACTTCAGGGAGATGCTCAATAAAGCACCCGACAACCCTATGGTGCACTACTCCCTCGCCCAGGAGTATTACAAGGTTAGAGACTATGAGAACGCCATAAGGCACATTGAGGAGTACCTCAGGCTACAGGAGGATGAGGGCGCAGTTTACAGACTTCTGGCAAAGTGTTACGAGGAGCTGGGAGAGTTCAACAAGGCGGTTGAAGTCCTGGAGCGTGGCGTTGAGCAGGCTATGAAGTTCAACCACCCCTCCATGGCAGAGGAGTACAGGCGGTGGATTGAGGAGCTAAGGAGCATGAGCTTTTAGCCCTTCACCATCTTCATTATGTTATCCTCGCTTCCCAGGACGAGGAGCACGTCCTTCTGAAGTATCCTCTCGGACGCCGAGGGGTTTACCACAACCTCGTCCTTTCTTTTTATGGCGAGCACATTCACCCCGTACCTGTTCCTGAGATCAAGCTCCTTCAGGGAACGCCCCACAAGCCCCTCTGGGGCTTCTATCTCAAATATGCTGTAACCCCGGGCGAAGGGTATCTCAGCCACCATGCCCGTTATCAGAAGCGAGCGGGCGAGCTTGACCGCCATCTCCATTTCAGGGTACACGACCCTATTTACGCCGAGCCTGCTCAAAACCTCGCCGTGCAGGGGGTTTATAGCCTTCGCTACCACCTCCTTTACACCCCTGTCTATCAAAAGAACCGTTACGAGTATGCTCGCCTCTATGTTCTGCCCTATGCTAACCACCACCACATCGGCTGTGAATATCCCCGACTCCTCAAGAGCTTTTTCATCAAGGGCGTCAGCCACGTATACGTGTGTCACGAAGTCGCTTACACGCCTGACCTTATCCTCATCCTTGTCTATGGCTATAACCTCTACACCCGCTTCGGCAAGGGTTTTAACGACGTGGTATCCAAACCTTCCAAGTCCCACAACACCGAAGGTTTTCTTCACAGCAACAACCTCGCCTCTGGATGTCTGACCCTGCTGTGCACTTCTCTGCCTATAAGAGCCATAGCAAAGCTGATTATCCCTACCCTGCCGACCAGCATGGTTACAACTATAAGCAGCTTGCTTACCGGAGACAGCTGAGCGCTGAAGCTGACTCCCTCCCCTCCGCCTACCGACAGACCCACGGTGGAAAAGGCGGACACGACCTCAAAGATGGTGCTGAGAAAGTCCTTCTCCTCTATCCTGTCTATGAGGAGGTTTACCAGCGCTATGTGAAGGAACGACAGCGCCATGACGACCATCGCACGGTGTATCTGCCCTTGGGTTATGCTCCTGCTGAAGACCACCACCTCGCCTCTGCCTCTGATGTAGGATACCACCGCAAGGAGTATGACGGCAAAGGTCGTGGTCTTTATGCCCCCTCCCGTACTTCCAGGCGAAGCCCCCACGAACATGAGAAGCATGAGGAGGAAGAGAGAGGACTCCGAGAGTAGGCTTATATCAACGGTATTGAAGCCCGCAGTCCTTGAAGACACGCTGAGGAATAGGGTGGACGTAAGCCTCGTCTTCCAGTCAAAAGCCCACACACCGGAGTAGTGGGCTAACTCCGTGAGGATAAGACCGAGCCACCCGAGCAGGATCAGTATCCCGCTCAGTGAGAGGACGAGCTTCGTGTGGGTTGAGAGCCTTCTGACCCTGCGGGTGTAGTAAAGGTAGAGGTCGTTTATAACGAAGAAGCCTATACCTCCGAGGACTATAAGGGCTATCACGATCATGTTTACGAAGAGGTCTTCCCTGAACCTTACGAGGTTGTCCCCGAACAGGGAAAAGCCGGCGTTGTTGAAAGCCGATACCGAATGAAACAGGGCGGGAAACAGAGCTCCCCTGTAGCCCATGTCCGGCAGCCACCACAGGTAGAGAAGGAAGAACCCCACGAGCTCCGTAAGGACAGCGAACAGGACGACCCTGCGTAAAAAACGCACGAGTCCATGTATACCTGGATAGTTAAGGGCTTCCGACAGGACGAGACGCTCCTTGAGCCCTATCTTTCTCCTCAGGGTTATTAGCAGAAAGGTGGTTATGGTCATGTAGCCGAGTCCACCTATCTGAATAAGGATCAGGAGAAGCCACTTGCCCACGTCGGTGAGCTCCTTCTCAGTGTTGAGAACCGTCAAGCCGGTCACTGTGACGGCGGAGGTTACAGTAAACAGGCTGTCAACGAGGGAAACGTCCCCCTTCGTGGTCGGCAGAACCCTGAATAGCACCAACCCAACGGTTATTACCGCAACGTAGGACAGCAGTATAGCCTGGGGTGGACTGGGTTTTGCCAACCTCAACCTGAGCTTGAATTATAATCCTTTCTGGAGGGTGGGCATGTTGGAAGCGATAATCTTTGACATAGAGACGGTACCCACAAAAGAAGAGAACCTCAAAGAGGAAGACTGGGAATACATATTCAAATACGCTGATACCGAAGAGGACAGGGAAAAGCAGAAGGAGAGGCTCTCCCTCTGGGCTCTCACAGCACACCTCGTTAGCGTGGCTTTACTGAACGTCTCCGAGGGGTTAGCCCTGGTCATGTACCTCTCAGACAGGGACTCTAAGGAGGAGCTGGAACTCAGGGAGGAGTTTGAGGGGGGTGAGCTGGAGCTCAGAGTTCACATGGTAGGCTTCTCCATGGAAGAGGGTATAGAGGAGGCTGAGAGGAGGATACTCACCAAATTCTGGAAGAAGGCTAAGGAGAAGGAGGGATACAGGTTCGTGTCCTTTAACGGCAGGGGCTTTGACTCCGTTTTTCTAATGCTCAGGTCTTTCGTCCTGGGTGTGAAGGTTTCAAGACAGTTCATCGGCAACAGGTACGAGTACAGAAACCACCTTGACCTGCTTGACCTTTTGAGCTTCCACGGACAGGGAAGGAAGTACTCCCTTGAGTTCGTCTGTAGAAGGCTTGGTATACCCTCTCCCAAAGAGGATATGGACGGACACGACGTTAAGGAGTACTTTGCTAAAGGCAGATACAGGGACATAGCCCTTTACAACCTTAAGGACACCATAGCCACGGCGAGGATATACGAGAGGTTCAGGAATACGCTGGGAGATGTATTTGGTCTTTAGACAGACCCCTCTCGTGGGCTAAAATATTTAGCCTGAGGAAGGGTGGCCGAGCGGACGAAGGCGCGGCGCTGGAAACGCCGTGTACCCGGTTTCGGGTACCGAGGGTTCGAATCCCTCCCCTTCCGCCATGAACTATAATTAAGAGGCAAAGGAGGGAAGAGTCATGGAAAAGAACATGGCAGCATGGGACAGAGCCGTAAGGATAATCCTCGCGATAATATTCATCGTACTCGCCGTCCAGAACGGAGGAGCCTGGTGGATTCTGGGAATAATAGGAATAGTGTTCATAATAACTTCGGTCGTTGGTTTCTGCCCCCTCTATAAGGTGGTGGGCTTTAAAACCGCCGGAGAGTCTTGAAGATAATCGCCATAGATTTCGGGACTAAGAGGGTAGGCTTAGCCATAGGAGATACGGACTTAGGTATAGCCGTTCCCAAGGGCGTTCTTAGAAACGACGCGAATCTCTTAGACAGAATTGAGGATATCGTCAGGTCAAAGGGCGTTAAGAAGGTGGTTGTGGGACTGCCCCTTACTCCCTCGGGCAGGGAAGGTGAAAGGGCAAAGCTTGTCAGGGAGTTCGCAGAGGCTCTCCGCAAGAGACTCAAGGACGTGGACATAGAGTTATGGGACGAGAGGTACTCAACGATGGAAGCGGAGAGCCGCCTCAGAGACCTGCCCCCCAGAAGACGCAGAGAGGTTCTTGACGCGATCTCAGCCCAGATTATCTTGGAAGAGTACCTTCACTCCAGATGAGAAAGCTTGTTCTCCTTTCAGCCTTCTTCATTATGCTACTCGTTTACCTCACCTACGCCTTTCTGCCCGTTTACGTGAGCGAGACCAGGACGATAGATATACCCTACGGTACCCCCACGGTGAAGATAATAGACACCCTCCACAGGGAGGGTCTTATCAGAAGCAGGCTCTCTTTAATCCTTATACACGTCCTCAGGAAGGAAAAACTGGAGGCGGGTGAGTACGAGTTCAGCGGGTACGTGTCCCCCTTTGACGTTTACGAGAAGCTCTCCAAGGGGATACACAAGCTCCACAGGATAGTTGTGGCTGAGGGTAGCGACCTTTACGACATAGCGGAGCTCCTTGAAAAGGAAAAGGTATGCAAGAAGGAGGACTTCCTCAGGTACGCCATGTCTGAGACAACCTCAAGGAGCTACGGGCTCTCCACACCCACGATGGAGGGCTTCCTTTTCCCGGATACCTACCTCTTCTCCAAGAACACCCATCCCTTGAAGGTCATAGACACGATGTACAGGAACTTCCTCAAGAAGACCGTTGACCTCAGACCCCGTGTGGCTGAGAAGGGTCTCTCAATAGAGGAGTGGGTGATAGTAGCCTCCATGATAGAGAAGGAGACCTTCTGGGAAAACGAAAAGCCCCTCATAGCTGCCGTCATATACAACAGACTCAAAAAGCGCATGAAGCTCCAGATAGACCCAACCGTTATATACGCCCTGAAAAGGAAGGGGATGTGGGAAGGAAGACTTAAGAAGGAACACCTCCAGATAGACGACCCATACAACACCTACCTCTACTTCGGGCTTCCGCCCACACCTATATGTAACCCCGGACTCTCCTCCCTGAAAGCCGCCCTTGAACCCGCGAACGTGAGGTATCTCTACTTCGTGGTAGACCCGAAGAGGAAGAGGCACATATTCAGCACCACCTACTCCCAACACAGGAGAAACGTGGCTCGTATGCGCAAGAGGAGATAGATTAATAAATATAAGGAGGTGGAGAGATGGGGCTCTTTGATGAGTGGGTTCAGAAGGGACACAGCTTCTTGCACGACGTTATGAAGGAGCTTGGTGTTGATGATGAGCACAGAGCTTTCAGGGTGACCAAGGCCGTCCTTCACACCCTGAGAGACCGCCTTGACCCGAGAGAGGGCAAGGACTTCGCTGCCCAGCTACCCATGGTCTTGAAGGCTGTCTGGTGTGATGGCTGGGATCCAACCCGGGGACCCGACAAGAGCATCAAGAAGAAGGAGGATTTTCTAAGGAGGGTTATGGAAGACCCCGGGCTCGTAAGAGGTAGGGACATAGCCAACATGGATGAGGCTGAGAGGTTCACGAGGGGTGTGTTCAAGGTTATAAAGGCACACGTCACCTGGGGAGAGGTTGAGGATGTGATAAGACAGCTCCCGGAGGAAATAAGGGAGCTCTGGAGTTAGCGCTGTTAAAATTATGGTGTGATAAAACTGTACACAATTACAGGGAGAGAAGTTGCCGAGTGGGAACCCTCTGATTTTGATAAGGTAAGGAGGAAGGGGATACTCTGGGTGGACGCCCTTGACCCGAACGCCGAAGAGGTAGCCTGGCTGGAGAAAAACATAGGCTTTGAGATGCCCTCCAAAGAGGTCATGGGCGATATAGAGATAAGCTCAAAGTACACGGAGGTGGGGGATGCAATAAACATAAACATGTCCTTCGTTATACAGCAGAAGGAAGAGATAATAGTGGAACCCGTATTCTTCTTCATAAGAGAACGTTACTTCGTAACGTTGAGGTACAGGGACATACCGGCGATACTCATATTCCTCAACAGGTTGAAGACCAACAGAGCCTACATACAGTTTGCGGAGTCCCTATTCGCCGAGATACTCAGCCTGGAGGTTGACAGGATAGGGGACAGGCTGGAGATAGTGGGCAAGAGGATCAGGAACATCTGGAAGAAGATATTTGTGGAGCAGTCGGAGGAGCTCATAAAGGACATAGCCTACTATGACGAGCTGAACATAACCCTCAGGGAGTCCATAAACGAGAAGGTGAGGATACTATCCCGCTTCCTGAAAAGCCCCCTCATAAACGCCCAGACTAAGAGGGAGCTGAAGATACTCCTGGACGACCTGAACACGCTGCTTGACTACACCTCCTTTTACATGGAGAAGATAGACAGCATCCAGAACTCCCTGCTCGGACTGATAACCATACGCCAGAACGAGGCTGTCAAGGTCTTTACCGTCCTCGCCACCATATTCCTTCCCGCCACCCTGATAGCGAGTATATTCGGCATGAACTTTGAAAACATGCCCGAACTGAGCTGGAAGTACGGCTATCCTTACTCTCTCGCCCTGATGGTTCTCGTAACGCTCGCTCTCCTTCTCTGGGTCAGGAGGAAGGGTTGGCTCTGAAGAGAGGCGTAAAGGTTGAGGATGCGGTGATAGGGGCTTTCGTTCTCCTCGCCTTACTGTATCCTCTTCTGATAGCCTATCTGATACACTCCCAGAGGGGAGAGGAAAGCTCTGAGGAGATAGAGGTTCTGAGGAGGGCTTATCTCTTCGTAGCGGGGCTTGAGGACTGCTCGCCCGAGGTAGCCTCCCGACTTGCAGAACACATGGAGGGTAAGCTCCTGAGGAAGCTCGGTGGCGTTGCTGGACTCACAAAGCTGTGTGTGGAGAACGCTAAGAAGGTGAGGGGGAACGTCACCATAGAGGAAGAGGTTGAGCGGAGCGGCAAGCTCATAATGATGGAGGCTGTCATCGGCGTTAAGGAGAAAGGGGTCGTCAAGAGAAGGATAAGGGTGGAAGTTTACGGTTATACGGGTACGGGAGGCTTTAAGGTCACGGAGATAGAGTATGCTGAAGGGAGTTGATATAGGAGGAACCTTTATCAAGGTGCTCTGGGAGGACGGCAGGAGGGAGAAGCACTTCATAAAGAACATAAAGGACAACAGGGAAACCCTCCTTAAGAGAGTCAAGGAGATAGTCCTTGATGGGAGTCCGACCGCTGTGGGAATAGCCGTTGCCGGTTTCACCGCGACTTCGGGAAAGGTTTACAGGTCTCCCAACATACCGGTGATAGACGGCGTTGACTTCAGGGAACTCTTCAGAGACAGCGGCATAGAGGTCGTTGTGGGCAACGATGTGAGCGTAGCAGCTTTCGGAGAGTGGTTCTTTGACAACAGAGAGAGCGAAATCCTCCTCCTCGTTGCCGTCGGAACGGGTCTCGGTGGAGGTCTCGTGATTGAGGGTAAGCCCTTTTTCGGTGTCTGTGGCTCCGCTATGGAAGTGGGACACCACATAGTTGAGAGGAACGGATACCCCTGCAACTGCGGGAGGCGTGGGTGCTGGGAAGCCTACTGTTCCTCCTATGGACTCCAGAGGATTTACAGAGAGCTCGGAGGAGAGACACTCCCGGACTACGAGATAGTTAAGAGAGCCCTTGGGGGTGAAGAGACGGCGCTTCGCGCCGTGGATACATTCAAGGAATACCTCTCCGTAGGTCTTATGAACATGGTTCACCTCTTCAACCCTGACAGGATAGTTTTAGGGGGAGGTGTGGTGGAAGGTATGGGAGAGCTCCTGGCAGATGTGGAGGGTAGGGTGAAAGAGCTGTCCGAGTCTCTCCCGTCCTCGTGCGTATCCCTTGGCTTTTCTGAGGCTGGGGAGTTTCTGGGTGCGAGGGGTGCCCTCGCTTTCATAAAGAGCCTTAAAACCGATATTAAAGCTGATGGAAGGTAGAAGGGTAGAAGGGGTCTTTCTGGACACCGCCATACTGCGTAACAAAGCCTACGAGGCTTACGAGACTGCCAAGGTGTATGAGATAAGGATACTCTCCCGCGTCCCGGAAGCCTTGCTCGCCTCTTTGGGAGACTTGGGCTCACGCTTCAGGGCTACCGTGAAGTCCCTTGAGCAGGGAAAGGTGATACTCACCCTTGAGAACAACTACGAGATTGAGGCTGAGAACAGGCTCGCCATGCCCGTCAAGGTGGGGGACGAACTCACCCTCGTGCTGGAGTCAAAGAACCCCGTAACGCTCAGGGTAGAGCGTTCCTTTTCGGGAATAAGGGGCGTTCAGGAGCTCTTGAAGACCGTCCTTGGTATGGACGTCCCTCCCCTGAAGGACGGCAACGTCAGGGAGAGCGTGGAGAACTCCGGGCTTCTTTACGAGAGGAAGGTGTGGGACTTCCTGAGGGGAGTCCTCGGAGCGGATCAGATCAAAGGGGACATCAAGTATCAGGTGCTCAAGTCTCTGAGCGAGGCGGACACATCCCGTATAGAGAGCTTCCTGAGGAGGGCTGACGTCCCAGAGGCTTTTAGGGAGCAGGTTGCCCGCCTTCTGGAGTCCGCGAAGGAGGGTGAGAGGCTTGAGTTCTTCCGTGGACTCGTTTCCCTTGAGGGTGAGATAGAGGCAAAGATAAGCGGTAATGAACAGAGGCTCACCCTCATAAGGGAGACCGTGAGGGAGCTCGTGCGTTCCATGTTCGCCAGTGTGGTTGACAGAGCAAGGTCTCTGGGCATAGAGGTGAAGGTAAGGGAAGCGCTCACCTCCTCAATGGAGACGAACCCAAAGACGCTGGACATATTCAGGGAAGCCCTGAAGAGCCTTGAGAACGGCAGCGTCCAGGAGTTCACCCGGAAGCTGAACCTCGTGGGGCTTAAGGTGGAGAACCCAGAGCTTATAGTGCCCAACAGAGATAAACTCCTGACCCATCTGAGAGACCTCGTGAAGGGTGCAAACACTCTCCTGAGCTCAAAGCTCAACACTGAAGATGTGAACCTTATAGCCAGACAGGTGAAGGAGATGGCGGAGGAGGTTGAAAGACTCTCTGAGTTCAGGGAAAGGCTCACCTCCGAACTGCCTCAGGAGGTTAAGGAGAACCTCACCAGACTTGAAAACATCAATTACATGCAGGCGTATTTCGTGGCGCAGGGGGGCAGGAGGTTTGCTGTGCCCTTTCGGACTGAGGAGGGGAAGGGGCTCTTAGCCTTCTCCATGAAGGACTCCTTCAGGATATTCGTTAAGCTCAACTACGACGAAGGCTTCCTCGGAATTCTCATAGAGGCTCCAAAGAAGAGTGAGCCAGAGTTTGTGAACATACTATTTAAGACGGACATAGAAGCCTTAGAGAGGGAGATTGAGAGCTCCATACCGCTTCTGAGGAGGGATATAGAGGAGCTCGGTCTTGATGTCAGGAAGATGGAAGTTGTCAGGGACGAAGAGAAGTCCTTTGAGGAGGAGATCACCGATGAGCTCGGCGAGGAGAGCGTGTTCAACCTGAGAGTGTGACCATGGAGGAGAAGAGAAAGAAGGCGGTTGCTATCAGATACACCGAGGGAAAGGACAGGGCACCCATAGTGGTAGCCAAGGGTGCCGGTGAACTCGCCGAGAGGATAATAGAGCTTGCGAAGAAGGAGGGGGTGCCCGTCCTTGAGGACAGACACCTTATAGAGGCTCTCCTAAAGATAGAGGTGTTTGAGGAGATACCACCGGTGTTGTACGAAGCTGTGGCTAAGGTTCTCGTCTTTGTTCAGGAGGCTCGGAAGAGGACTTCTCAACGATGAGCTTGAGCCCCTTTAAAGCCACAACCCTTATCTGATCTCCCTTCTTTATATCCTGGTCGCTGAGGGCGTTCCATATCTCCCCGTGAACGACCACCTTCCCTTTCCCCTTCTTGAAGTCAGTTATAGCCTCTCCCTCTTCACCTATCATGCCTTCGGCGCCGGTCAGTTTCCTCCTTCTCTGGGCTTTTAACCCGAGCCTGCCGGCTACGAGAAAGAATAGGGCGCTCGCAAGAACCACAGCGGTTATGACGGACTTGGGGAGCTCTCCGTACGGAGACTCGGGATCTATGAGGAATATGGAGCCTAAGGCTAAGGATATCACCCCTCCCACGGCGAGCGCACCGAAGGTAGGAGTTATCAGCTCAAGCACGAAAAGGAGCACGCCGAGGACTATGAGGAACAACCCGAGCCAGTTCATAGATATGAGGGATAGCCCGTAGAGTCCGAGAAGGAGGCATATAGCACCGACCACACCCGGTATGACAGCCCCCGGGTTGTACAGCTCAAAGAATATCCCGTAGAAGCCCAGCATGAGCAGCAGATACGCCACCGTTGGGTTAGTTATAACCTTGAGGAGCTCCTCCTTGAAACTCTCCTTCACGTAAACAACTTCCACGCCTTCAGTCCTCAACTCTATCTCTCTGCCGAACTTTTTAACCTTCCTGCCGTCTATCTTTTTTAAAAGCTCCTTCATGTCCCTCGCTATCAGGTCTATGACGCCCTCCCTGAGCGCCTCCTCCGCGGACAGGGAGAGGCTTTCCTTCACCATCTTCTCCACGACCTTTACGTTCCTGCCCTTCTCCTTGGCTATGCTCCTTACGAAGGCGAGCATGTCCTGAAGGATCTTCTCCTTCATAACGTCCTTCTCTTCTTTGTTTTCCTTCTTGTCACCGGGCATTCCGCCTCCTATCTGGACTGGGTGGGCTGCCCCTATGTTAGTCCCGGGAGCCATAGCCGCAACCTCCGCGGAGACGGTTATTATCGCCCCGGCCGATGCCGCCCTTCCGCCGGGAGGATAGACGAAGACCACCACCGGTAGGGGGCTCCTCTGGAACCTCTGAACTACCCTGCGCATGGACTCCGCCAGACCCCCTGGCGTATTCAACTGGAGGACGAAAAGGCTTCCACCCTCCCTTTCAGCCTTTGTGAGAGACCTGTCTATGTAGTCAACGGTTATCGGCGTTATTGCACCGTCCCACTTAGCCACAAAGACCTTCGGAAAGGAGATGGAACATACCAAGAGGAGGAGTGCGATAAACCTAAACATACCTCCTTAATTATAATTTCAAGCGATGGCTTTAAGGGTCAGGGCGATGAGGGAGGAAGACCTGCCGAGGGTCTACGAGATAAACAGGCTATCCTTTACCACAGACGCCTGGAGCATGGACGCCTTCAGGAGGGAGTTCAATCTTCCCTATTCCCACAGGTTCGTCCTTGAGAATGAGGGAGAGCTCATAGGATACGCCGTGCTCTGGGTCATTAAGGAGGAAGCCTTCGTGATGACCTTCGCCATAACGCCCGAGTTCAGAAACAGGGGAGCGGGAAAGTGGTTTCTGAAAGAGCTCCTGAAGGAGCTGAAGGGAGAGGTGAGGAGCGTCCAGCTTGACGTGAGGAAGTCAAACCTGCCCGCCATAAAGCTTTACAGGTCTGCCGGCTTTAAGGTCGTTAGGGAGAGACCGAAATTTTACTCCGACGGCGAGACAGCCCTCGTGATGGAGGTTGAACTCACACCCGGGCTGGTATAATACCTTCCCATGAAGGTGGCGGAGTACGTAAAACAGGGCTTAAAGAACTTCGTTGAAGCGGAGGAAGAGGGTCTAAAGGGAAGCTGCACCGAGGGTTGCCATAGGGTAACCGTGTTCGTTAAGAAGGAAAACGGCAAGGTCGTTGACTGCAAGTTCAACGCAACAAAGAGGTGCAAGAAGCTCCTGGCGATCACCGACTACATGTGTGAGCTCGTAAAGAAGAAGGGCACGGAGCCCACAAAGGAAGAGATCCTATCTCTCTTTCCGGAGGAGAAGGAAAGGGACAAGATGGAAAACAGGGCTGATATAGCGTTAAAGGCGCTGAAGGAAGCCCTCTCCTAATCAACCCTGAGCACAACCTTACCGAAGTGTCTTGAGCTTTCAAGGTACCTGTGGGCTTCCGCAGCTTCCTCCAAGGGGAACACCCTGTCCACGACGGGCTTTAGAAGACCCCTCTCAAAGAGCTCCGTTATCTTAAACAAAGTTGCCCTCCTGCCCATGTAAACACCCTTCAGGGCTATCTCCCTGACAAAAAGGTGTCTTATATCCACCTTAGCTTCGCTCCCTGTGGTGGTTCCGAAGAAGGTTAGGACACCCCCCTTTCTGAGGGAGCTTATGCTCTTCTCAAAGGTAGCACTTCCCACGTGATCCACGACTATATCAACTCCTTCCCTGAAGAGGCTTCTTACCTCCTTGACCACGTCCTTCTCGTAGTGGTTCAGGACTACATCAGCCCCGAGCTCTCTGCACCTTTCAGCCTTCTCCTCGCTACCTACAGTCGTTATAACGAAGGCTCCGAACAGCTTTGCCACCTGTATGGCGGCTACACCCACTCCCGAGGAGCCTCCCCATATCAGAACTCTGGAGTGGGGCTTTATACCCCCCTTTTCAACGAGGGCGTTCCACACCGTAAGGAAGGTAAGAGGGTAACTGGCTGCCTCCTCAAAGGTAAGGTTTTTGGGCTTCCTTATGATGTTTCTCGCAGGCACGCATACGTACTGGGCGTAGCCTCCCCTGCTGGCGAGTCCGAGGATGTCGTAATTTCTGCAGTGGTTGTCTTCGCCGTTCTGGCAGTCGTAGCAGCGTCCGCAGGAGAGCCCGGGTGCTACGATCACCTCCTCACCTGCATCTATGTCCTTCACGAGACTTCCCACCTTCTCAACGACACCGCTCACATCGGAACCAAGAATGTGGGGCAGCTCGGGTTTAACTGCCAAAGCCCCCATCCTGACCCAGATGTCAAGGTGGTTCAGCGCGACAGCCCTAACCCTGACGAGAACCTCGTCCTCCTTCGGTTCGGGAGTCGGGAAGTCTTCAACGAGCTCAAGTTTCTCAACGCCCCCGAACCCTTTCAAGACTACCGCTTTCATTACTCAATCCTCCACGGCGTAAACACCCTTCAGGTTTCTCCCCAGCTCTCCCCAGTCAAGTCCGTAACCTACGAGGAAGACGTTCGGAACCTCAAAGCCGACGTAGTCGGCTTCAAACTCCACCTTCCTCCTTCCCTTCTTATCAAGGAATACGCAGGTCTTCAGTCTGGAAGGGTTCTTTATCTTCAGGAAGTCGTAAACCTCCCTGAGGGTTATTCCAGTGTCAAGTATGTCGTCAACGAGGAGCACATCCCTTCCCTCTATGTCCGTGTCAAGGTCTTTGACTATTCTTATGCTCCCGGAGCTCTCCATCCCCTGCCCGTAACTGGATACCCAGAGGAAGTCTATCCTCGCCGGGAGGTCTATCTCCCTGACTAGGTCTGCCACAAAGACGAAGGCACCCTTCAGGAGACCGACTACTACGAAATCCTCCGAATCCGAGAAGTCCTCCTCTATCTCCTTTCCGAGCTCCCTTACCCTCCTCCTTATGTCGTCCTCCTTTATCAACAGGGAGAGGCTCTTCCCCCTTATCTCTCTCATACCTCCCTATTTTATCAGGGAGGTGGGTTAAAATTATTCCCATGTTTGAAGGCTCAATAGTTGCGCTGATAACTCCCTTCAAGGAAGGAGAGGTTGACTACGAAGCCCTCGGAAAGCTCATAGACTTCCACGTGGACAACGGGACGGACGCCGTCCTCGTGTGCGGAACGACGGGCGAGTCCCCAACACTTACCTTTGAAGAGCACGACAAGGTTGTGGAGTTCGCCGTCAAACATGCCAACGGGAGGATAAAGATAATAGCGGGGACGGGGGCGAACGCAACCCATGAGGCAGTCCACCTGACGGCTCACGCTAAGGAGGTTGGGGCGGACGCAGCGCTTCTCGTTGTTCCCTATTACAACAAACCCACCCAGGAGGGTCTGTACAGACACTTTGCCACCGTCGCAGAGGAAGTTGATATACCGATAATCCTTTACAACATACCTTCCAGAACAGGCGTTGAGATAGGTGTTGATACCGTCTACAGGCTCGTGTCCGAATACCCAAACGTGGTGGGTTCCAAGGAGTCAACCCCCAACATGGACAGGATATCTGAGCTCCGCAGGAAGCTTGGGGAGAACTTTTCCATACTCTCGGGGGACGACAGCCTGACCCTTCCCATGATGGCTCTGGGAGCTAAGGGTGTGATCTCCGTTGCCAACAACATAGTCCCGAGGGAGATAAAGGCTCTCACCGAGTTTGCCAGAGAGGGGAACTTCCTGAAGGCGAGGGAGCTCCACCTACAACTGTACGAGCTCTTCAAGGTTCTGTTCATAGAGACCAACCCTATACCCGTGAAGACAGCCTGCTGGATGCTGGGTATGTGCGAAAAGGAGTTCAGGCTACCCATGTGCGAAATGAAGCCCGAGAACGAGGAGAAGCTCAGGGAAGTCCTGAAAAAGTATAACCTGCCCGTGGTCAATTAGAGGCTGAGAATATCACCTCTTATCTCAAGGACGAGGTGTGCCCAGTTTCTCTCAACGAAGCTCTCAATCCTGTCCATAGTTTCCCTCAGGTGAGAGGCGTCGCTGCCCGCTATTGCCACGCCTATACTGCTCCTCTGCCAGAGCTCCTGATTGTCTATCTCGGAGACGGACACGTTGAAGTTGCTCCTGAGCCTGTCCTTTATTGACTTGACCTCCTTCCTCTTTCCCTTAAGTGAGCCAGAGTCGGGTATGAAGAGCTCAATAACGAGGACTCCGACTAACATCTTCTCTCTTTGAAGAACTCTCTGAGTAATCTACCACACTCTTCACAGGGCTCGTAAACCCACTTTACCCTGTGGTTGAACCTCTCGTCATCCAGAAGGCTGTAGAGGCTCATCACGCCCCCGTGTTTTCTGTCGGGAGTGCCGAAGACAACCCTGTCCACCCTGAAGAGTATCAGGGCATAAGCACACATGACGCAGGGTTCCAGGGTGACGTACAGTTCGCAGCCTTCAAGCCTCCAGTCACCAAGCACCTTTGCGGCTTCCCTAAGGGCTAAGAGCTCCGCGTGGGCAGAGGCGTCCTTCAGCTCTTCCGTCCTGTTGTGGGCACGGGCTAAGACGTTCCCACCCTTCACCACGACACAGCCGACGGGCACTTCTCCGAGGGCATACGCCCTCTCAGCTTCCTTCAGAGCCTCCTTCAGGAATACCTCTCTCATCTATCTCCACTCTTAGGGGATTTTTAAACCACACGTCCCTCTGGGGGAAGGGTATCTCTACACCTTCCTTCTTGAGTTCCTTCCAAGCCCTGAAGTATATCTCGCTCCTGGGTGCCCTCATCCTCCAGAACCTCCTTATGTCAACCCACACGAGCAGGTAGAATATGAGGGCGCTATCTCCCATCTCGTAAAACCATACACCCGGAGGGGGTTCCTTAAGCACGAGGGGGCTTTCCTCCGCCACCTTCAGGAGGATAGCCTTGACCTTTTCCGGATCCGATGAGTAGGAAACTCCGAAGGGTATCCTCACCCTGATGTAGGGGTCTGATAGGGAGTAGTTGATTATCCTGCCCGATATGAACTCCGAGTTAGGTATGGCTATCTCCACGTTGTCGTTCGTTCTTATCACTGTGGTGAGTATGTTTATGTTGACAACCTTACCGAATATGGTCTCACTCTGCCTCCCTATGGCGTACCCTGCGCTACCCTCCACCTCAACGAGGTCACCCACCTTTATGTTCTTGCTCAGAAGAAGGATGAAACCGCTCACGTAGTTGTTGAATATAGTCTGGAGACCGAACCCAAGACCTATACCGAGCGCTCCCGCAAGGGGAACCATCACCTTCCAGGTTATACCGAGCTGTATGAGGGCTATGGAGAAGGCTAAGAGTATACCCACATTTGAGACGAGCGCCCGGAAGGAGCCGGCTTCAATCTCCTTCCCCCTGCTCATGTAGTAGGCGTAAACGAGATTCTTCAGAAAACCCGTCAGTGTCCATAAGAGAGCGAAGACGTACAGGCTCTCCAATATTGAGAGAAGGGATATCTTAACGAGCTCTGTGTTTATAAGGTATAGGCTGTCCAGCTGTGATTTAAGTGCCTCCAGGGTGAAGAGTAGGTCAACCCCCCTGTAAAGTATGAAGAGGGCGAAGAGCATGAGGAACTTCCTGAGACTACCCTTCAGGGAAGGGAACTCTTCCCCGAAGATTCTGTCAATAAGCGATACGGCGTAAACCTGGAGGGAAAAGTAGCCTATCAGAACTCCCGCCATGAGGGCGAACTTCACCACGAAGTCCTGGGATAGCTTCACCGTTCCGAAGACCCACCCGAGGGTTACCACAAGGTAGAAGAGGAGCAGAATGGGTCCAGACCTTCGGAGAATCCTGTTTACAAACCCCTCACTGAGGTGTCCCAAGAGGGTCCTGTACAGTCCCACGAGTGCGAGGGTCAGGAGCAGTGCGGAGGACAGCTTGAAGCCCAGCTCTCCGTATCTGAGCACCGGAGGACTTTCGCCACGGGCTATGTCTTGAAGGAACAGAAAGATACCTCCCGACAGGATGGATAGTTTCAGCGTGAAGAGGTAGGAGTTGCCCACCCTGAGATGAGGGGTTACGACGTTTACGAGAGACCGCAGCACCTCCACGTAGAATACGGCTTTCAGCAAGTAGAGAATCTCTACACCTTCCGCTCTGGACAGGAGGGCTATGGTTAGCCCGTAAGCCACAACGGCGAGGACGAACCCTGCGAACCTGAGGCTGAACCTGTCTCCCGCTCTTTCGGAGAAGCTCCTTATAACTCCGATAACCAACAGATAGCCGCCGCCCAAGGTGAAGAGAACCATAGTCTCCTGTAAGAAGTTGGTGCTCAGGTTGATCAAGAAGAGCTTCAGCAGAGCGGTGGTCTCCAGCAGAAGGAAAGAGAGCCTATCATCCATATTTCTTTTCCAGTATCATATACTTCGTATATTTTAATCTCTGGAGGAAAGCATGAAACTTCAAACGGCGGTAAGATCCGAGCTGAGCATAGATGACGTCGGGGAGTTCTTAAAGGAGAACTACCCTGATAGATATTCCCTCGTTGAAAACTGGGAAGAGCTTGACATGAAACTCTGGGCTGAACCTGTTGGAGACGGGAGCTACATAGTGTTCCTTGAAGTCCCGGAGGAAGAGTTTGAGAAGCTGACCAACATATTTCCTTCCAAGGAGGAAGCCCTCGGGGCTTTTATAACCACGGCACAGGAGTCCGGCTGGGAGGTAGTTCCCGAATCCTACGTCGTTTACCATGCAGACTTTGAGGGAAACGCCCTGATAGCGGCTATAAAGACGAAGGAAGGCATATCAAAACACGACCAGCTCCACCTTGAGGAGATGATCCAGAAGATGCTCCGCTACCCCAGGGTGGTGGTGTACTCAAGCGAGGTTCTCACCTACATAAAAGACCTCTATCCAGAGGTGGACAGCAAGGCTTTCGTGATATCCCGTGAGATAGCGAAGAGGGCAGGTAGGGCTCCAGACTTAGAAGACATAGCGAAGCTTTACGGAAAGGACGTCTCAACCCTTGAAGGTAAGCTTGAGCTCATAGAGGAGCTCCTGAAGAACCCCGTCAAGTTGCCCGACGGAGAGGTTGAGCTGAAACCCTTCTACTACCCGCTGGAGGTGTAGGTTGAAACTCCTGACAGCCCTTATCCTTTTGCTGGGTGTGGCTCTGGGCAGCGAGGAATTATCTCTGGAGCTTGGGCTGAAGAAGAAGAGAAAGACGTTGGTGGAGCTCAGAGAGTTCAGGCAGGCACTGTCCGAGTTGCTTAGAGAGGAGTTCAGGGAGGTAGCCCCCGGCATAAAGGTAAAGAAGGACTGCAAGGTTGAGAGGGGTATAGCCTCCTGGTACGGAGGCAGGTTTCACGGGAGGAAGACCGCCAACGGGGAGATATACGACCTCTTCAAGTTTACGGCTGCCTCAAGGACATTACCACTCGGAACGTACGTCCTCGTTAGGAACGAAGAGAACGGAAAGGTCATAACGGTGCGCGTGAACGACAGGGGTCCATACATAGACGGAAGGATAATAGACCTGTCTCAGGCGGCAGCTTACAAGCTGGGCATGATGCTGGACGGGGTGGCTATGGTTCAGGTTATACCCCTGAGGTGCCTCGCCCCCGAATCCCTGACCAGGTACTACGACAGCATAATAATTGACATAGCGAATACGTACTGACCTTAAGAGGAGCTCATAAACTTGAAGTTCAGGTTGCTTATCCTACCGAGGTTGCTTAGTATCAGGTCTTCAAGGTAAGGGTTGAAGGATACTATAACCACGTCCTTTCCGAAACCAGTGCTCTCAAGGGTGTCCCTGGCGGAGTTCAGAAACTCTCGTAACACGTCGTCCATCTCTATCTCAAAGGGAGCTCCGAGAAAGTGGTGGCTCATGCCGAGGTAGCTTCCCGGCTTCATGCGCACCATAAGCCTTATGGGGTTTAGGGACTCTATCAACTTCTGGGTCTCGTAGGAGTACTGGAGTCCAAACATGAGCATGGCGTCTGTAACTATGTACCTTGAGGAGAGGGAAACGAACTGCCTGAAACCACTCTCCTTGAAGTCCAGCTTGAGGTTGTCCCTTGAGGTTTCTACCCAGTGGGGGTGGGGCTTTGTCAGGAGCCAGAACACCTTCTCGGGGGAAAAGCTGTCTCCGTCCATCTCCCCCCACATCATTATGAGGTCAGCCATATAAATTAATATAGGGAGCTCTTCCGATAGCGTTCTGAGAACGCTCTTCGCCCGCATGTTCCCACTCAGGGTACTCCTTGCCCTATAATACTCTTCCCATGAAAAAGTTTTATGTAACCACTCCGATTTACTACGTGAACGATGTCCCCCATATAGGGCACGCCTACACGACGATAGCCGCTGACACAGTGGCGAGATTTTACAGACTCAGGGGATACGACGTCTTCTTCCTCACGGGAACGGATGAACACGGGCTTAAAATACAGAAGTCTGCCGAAGAGAGGGGCGTTAGCCCCAAGGAGCTCGCCGACAGGAACTCGGAGAACTTCAAGAGACTGTGGGAGTTCTTGGGTATAGAGTACACCAAGTTCATAAGGACTACCGACCCTGAGCACGTTGAGCTGGTCAAGGAGGTCTTCACGAAGAGCTACGAGAACGGGGACATATACCTGGGGGAGTACGAAGGCTGGTACTGTGTCGGTTGTGAGGAGTTCAAGTCGGAGATGGAGCTTGCGGAGGGCAACTCCTGCCCCATACATATGAAGCCCTGCGAGTACATAAGGGAGCCCTCCTACTTCTTCAGGCTGAGCAAGTATCAGGACAAACTCCTTGAGCTTTACGAAGAACACCCGGAGTTCGTGAGACCTGACTACAGGAGGAACGAGATAATCTCCTTTGTCAAACAGGGCTTGAAGGATCTATCGGTGACGAGACCGAGGAGCAGGGTGAGGTGGGGTATTCCCGTTCCCTTTGATGAAGGGCACACAATATACGTGTGGTTTGACGCTCTGTTCAATTACATATCTGCCCTGAATGGACAGGTGGATAGGTACTGGCCCGCCGACCTGCACATAGTAGGCAAGGATATACTCCGTTTCCATACCGTCTACTGGCCTGCCTTCCTCTTCTCGGTGGGTTACGAAGTTCCCGAAACGGTTTTCGCCCACGGATGGTGGACGGTAGAGGGGAAGAAGATGTCCAAGTCCCTCGGAAACGTGATAAGCCCATACGAGGTCGTTGAGGAGTACGGACTTGACGAGGTCAGGTACTTCCTCCTCAGGGAGGTGCCCTTCGGTCAGGACGGCGACTTCTCAAAGGAGGCTATCCTTAACAGGATAAACGGAGAGCTTGCCAACGAGATAGGCAACCTCTTTAGCAGGGTTGTTTCCATGAGCAAAAAGTACCTCGGTGGAAAAGTCGAGGGAAGGGGAGATGACGCCTACCGTGAGCTTGCGGGTGATGTGGTGGAGCGTTACGAGGGCTACATGAGGGAGGTGAACTTCTACAGGGCTCTGGAAGAGGTTCTCAGGCTGAGCTCCTTCCTGAACAAGTATGTGGATGAGAAGGCTCCCTGGGAACTTGCAAAGAGAGGAGATGAAAACCTCAGGGACGTGCTCTACACCCTCGTGGACGGACTCTTCTTACTTGCTTACCTACTCACGCCTTTCATGCCCAATAAGATGAAGCTCGCCATGGAGATGCTTGGTGTTGAACGTATGCCTGAGGAAGTTAAACCCTTCACCTTCGGTAGCTACTCGCTCGGAGAAAGGAAAATACTCTTTCCCAGAAGGGAAGCCTGATCTTGCCCCTCAAGAGGAGCCACAGGGTAGTTGAGTCCAGTTCGTAGGCTTTCATGTCTATTATTTTCGTTTCTCCACACCCGGAGTTGAGGGAATTTTCCCTATAAAATAGAGCTATGCCCAGAAAGAAAACGCCCTTGAGTTGGAGAGGGCTCTCCTACCTGCTCGTCCTGCTCGTCCTTTACACCTTTTATCAGCTCGTTGGTGAACAGTTCAGGGAGATAGGAGGTTCTAAGGGGGAGCTCACTGGAGAGAGGGTTCCCTGCACCGTGATCAGGGTCTACGATGGCGACACCTTCAAGTGCAGGCTTGATAACGGGGAAGAGGTTAAGGTCAGGCTCATAGGCATAGATACGCCCGAGAGCAGGAGGAACAGAAAGGCATACAGAGACGCTGAAAAGGAGGGGAAATCTGTTGAGGAGATAGTCAGGCTCGGAAAGAAGGCTTCCGCCTTTACAAAGAGATTAATACCACCGGGGACGGTGGTGTATTTAGAGACGGACGTTCAGGTTCACGACAGATACGGCAGACTCCTTGCCTACGTTTACCTGCCCGACGGGAGGATGCTGAACGAGGTTCTCGTCAGGGAGGGCTACGCTACGGTTTACACCTTTCCACCTAACGTTAAGTACGCGGAGCGTTTTGTAGAGCTCCAGAAAAGAGCTATGAAGGAAGGAAAGGGTCTCTGGGCGGAGGGAATGTGATGCCCCTTTTTCCAGCGTACATAGACCTCTCTGAGAAGGAGGTTCTCGTCGTCGGCGGGGGGAAGGTGGCAACACGGAAGGTTCAGAACCTTCTGAAGTTCACCCGCAACATAACGGTGGTGGCTCCGGAGGTTACCAGGGAGATGAAAGACCTCGTAAAGAGACACTCTCTCAGGTTGAGGAGGAGGAGGTTCCTAACGGGAGACCTTAGGAATAAGGACATGGTCATAGTTGCGGTGGACGATCTGGAACTCCAGAAGAGGATATTCAACCTCTGTGAAAAGAGAAGGATACTCTGTAACTCGGTGGACTCCCCGGAGTTCTGCAACTTCATATTCCCCTCCCTCGTCGTCAGGGGGGAAGTGGTCATAGGTATAAGTACCTCCGGTCAGGTTCCAGCCCTCTCTAAGAGGCTCAGGGAGCTTATAGAGAGAGCCCTTCCAAAAGACCTTGAGCGTATCCTTGAAACTTTACGCCTTGAGAGGGAGAGGAGGGAGAAGGGCGAGGAGCGCCAGAGGAGGCTGATAGAGATGGTTGAAGAGCTTATACCCTTAGAGTAAATTCTCCACATGGGGAGAAGCCTTCTAACCTGTAAATGGGCTCTTCAGATAGTTATGCACCTCGCTGACTCTCCCAGGAGACCCTCTGAGCTTCTCCGACTCGTAAAAGGTATAGAGGAGAGGGTTCTCTTTGACAGGTTGAAGAGGCTCACGGCGGTGGGAGTTGTTAACAAAATAGAAAAGGATGGTTACCCCAAGGAGACCTTCTACTACCTGGTGAACCCGGAGGAACTCAAACCTATATGCGCGTGGTTGAGAAGTATGCCCATTCCCGTGGAGAAGGTTGTGGCGGTGATGTCCTGCCGCTGGACTCTGGAGATAATGGATGAGCTGGACAGGGAGCTTTCCCCGAAGATGCTGAAGGAAGCCCTACCGGGCTTGACCGACAAGGTTCTCCATGCCAGACTCAGAGAGCTTGAAGATCTCGGGCTCGTCCAGAGGACAGTCCTGCCCACCAAACCCGTGAGGGTTATCTACAGGCTTACGGAAAAGGGCATAGAGCTCAGACCTCTGCTTAAGCGTATGAAGGAGCTCATTCTTTATAGAGGGAGAACACGTAGTCAAGCTTCTTCACCTGTGCATGGCAGTTGAAACAGTCCCTCTTCATGTCCTTGACTATACTCTTTCCTCTTCCGTCGTAGGCAAAGAATCCCCATCCACCCGTGTCAGCGTATCTGCGTGAGTCTTTGACCATGAAAGCCTCTATCTTCTTTTTCCCTTCAACGAATGCACCCCCAGCTTCCTCGGCTTCGTATAGGAGGAAGGCTAAAACTGCGCCTTCGGGGAACCTCCTACCTTCGCCTTTCTTGGTTGTAGATACAGCCTTCATGTTCGCATATACGTGGTGTATGCCTCCGAAGGGGTTGTAGAGGGGGTGTTTAGGGTCATGTATGACCATACTCTTTACGTGGTGCCAGCCCTTGTAGTCCCCAGATTTGAATATCTGACCACCCGATACGATGGAGAACAGAACAGCCGAGAGAAGAAGAAACTTTCTACCCATCGCTCACCTCCTTAAGTGTAATTTCGTAAGTGGTTGATAGGTGTCAATTTCTGAAAATACGGATACTGCCTTTCCACTTTTTCAGTATCATTTTTAGGTATGAAGCCACTGATAGAGCTCTCCAGGGTTAACGAGGTGAAAAAGCTCTTGAGGAGAGCTAAGCTCAACACTGTCTGTGAGGAGTCCCGCTGCCCCAACATCTCCGAGTGCTTCGGTGGTGGAACTGCCACCTTCATGATACTGGGAGACAGGTGCACGAGGGGATGTACTTTCTGCAACGTGAAGCGTAAGCACCCCCTTCCCGTTGACCCGGAGGAGCCTTACCGGCTCGCGGAGGCGGTTAAAGCCCTTGGTCTCAGGTATGTGGTTATAACCTCCGTAACTAGGGACGACCTACCCGATGGAGGTTCCTCTCACTTTGCCCGCTGCGTAAGGGTTATCAGGGAGGAGTTGCCCGGGGTTAGAGTAGAGGTTCTTATCCCGGACTTTAGAGGTAGCAGGGAAGCCCTTGAGAGAGTGCTCGCCGAGGGTCCCGACGTTCTGAATCACAACGTAGAGACCGTGAGGAGGCTCTACCCTGAGGTCAGGATAGGCTCCAGCTACGACAGGAGCCTTAGGCTCCTTAAGGAGAGCAAGGAGATTGCACCTCAGATACCTACCAAGTCAGCCCTGATAGTGGGCTTCGGTGAGAGTATGGAAGAGATCTTTGAAGCCATGGAAGACCTCAGAGGTGTGGATTGTGACTTCCTCACCGTAGGTCAGTACTACCAGCCCTCTCTGAGACATCATCCTGTAGTTAAGTTCTACAGGGAAGAGGAGTTTGAGCTCATCAGGGAGAGGGCTTTACAGCTCGGATTCAAGTTCGTAGCCTGCGGTCCTCAGGTTAGGAGCTCGTACAAAGCCTTTGAAGGGTGGCTGCTCTCTCAGAGCTCCTGAAGAAAGTATATCCTCAACCTCTCGCCTCTATCCTTGAGACCCTTGTAGCTCCTTATAGCGCTCAGTATGGCGTATCCACCCCGGACTGTCGTGGTGTAAGGGATTCCGTACTGTATTGCAGCCCTCCTGATAAAGTAGGCATCGCTCACCTCCCTCCTGCCGGAGGGTGTATTTATTACGAGATGTATCTGCCCGTTTGTCATCAGGTCAACGACATGGGGTCTCCCCTCAGACAGCTTCAGCACGTGCTCAACCTCTATCCCCATGTTCTTAAGGAACCTGTAAGTCCCCGTTGTGGCGTAGATTTTAAAGCCGAGCTCAAGGAACCCCTTGGCGAGATCCACAACCTTCTCCTTGTCCCTGTCCGCCACGCTTATGAACACGTTCCCTCCTTCGGGGAGTCTGTTGCCTGCGGCGAGCTGAGCCTTGTAAAAGGCGAGCCCAAAGTCCTCGTCCACCCCCATTACCTCCCCCGTGCTCTTCATTTCGGGACCGAGGAGGGGGTCAACCTCGGGAAACCTGTTCCAGGGAAACACAACCTCCTTTATAGAGTACAACTTCCTGTCTCTGCCGACGAAGTCCGAGGCTAAGTGGTTATCTCCCTTCTCCAGACGCTCAAAGACTTCGGGCACGAGCTCCCTGAGCTTCCTTCCCAGAGCCACCTTGGCGGCTATCTTGGCGAGGGGATAGCCCACCGACTTGCTGACAAAGGGCACCGTCCTTGACGCCCTTGGGTTCACCTCAAGGATGTAAACTTCACCCTCGGACACAGCGAACTGAAGGTTTATCAGCCCCCTGACGTCCAGGGACTTTGCTATCGCCTTAGCCTGCCTCTTGACCTCCTCAACCACCTCATCGTCAAGGGTGTAGGGTGGTATGGAGGCTGCGCTGTCTCCCGAGTGAACCCCCGCCTCCTCTATGTGCTCCATCACGGCGCCTATAAGGACGTCCTCTCCGTCCGCTACAGCGTCAACGTCAAGCTCAACGCTATCCTTCAGGTACTTGTCTATAAGTATGGGTCTCTCGTAACTTACACTGACAGCCTCTTCAAGGTACTGAATGAGGTCTTCCTCACCGTAGACTATCTTCATAGCCCTGCCACCGAGCACGTAGGAGGGACGAACTAGGACGGGATAGCCTATCTCGCTTGCCACCCTCACAGCTTCATCCTTGCTTCGGGCTGTCCCACTCTCGGGCTGTCTGAGACCGAGCTCAATTATGAGCTCTCTGAAGAGCTCTCTGTCCTCAGCCCTGTCTATGCTCTCTGGGGAGGTGCCCAGTATCCTCACACCTTCCCTCTGCAGGGGTATGGCGAGCTTGAGAGGAGTCTGCCCGCCGAACTGGAGTATTACGCCCTCCGGCTTCTCCCTGTTCACTATGGCGAGGACGTGTTCAAGGACTATGGGCTCAAAGTAGAGCCTGTCAGCAGTATCGTAATCCGTGGACACCGTCTCAGGGTTGCAGTTCACCATTATCGCTTCGTATCCCTCTTCCTGAGCTGCGAAGACAGCGTGGACGCACGCGTAGTCAAACTCTATACCCTGACCGATCCTGTTGGGACCGCTCCCTAAGATAACTATCTTTCCCTTCATTAAGGAACTTATTTTAAACTGAACGGGGTGTTGGGAAGGGCTCTCACTCTCTTAGGCTTAACCGAGGAAAGGTGTACCTTCTGCGGGGGAGGGCTGGACGACCCAGAGCAGGGATACCTGTGCGGTGAGTGTATCAAGAGCATTGAGCCGGCGCATCCCATCCTTTACGAAAAACTTGACTTCATAGAGAGTTACAGGGTGTTCGGGTCTTACGATGGAGTCCTTGCGGAGGCGATAAGACTCATCAAGTTCAGGAGCGTAAAGCCCTTAGCCCGAAGGCTGGGAGCGGCTATATCCCGGCACCTTAAAGAGTTCATAGAAGAGACCCACCCAGACCTGCTCACCCATGTTCCCCTGCACACCTTCAGGTTCTGGAGTAGGGGCTTTGACCACAACGAAGAGATACTCTTGGGTGCGGGACTGAACAGCGAACCTGTCCTCTTCAGGAAAAGACACTCCAGACCGCTCGCCTCATACGGCAGGGAAGAACGCTTAAGTGCTGTGAAGGACGCCTTCGGCGTTAGGGAGGAGTTCATAGACGCTGTGGAGGGTAAGAGGGTTCTCGTCTTTGACGACATTCTCACCACCGGAGCCACAAGCAGGGCTGTGAGTGAGCTACTCCTGTCGCTCGGAGCTTCTGAAGTGTTCTTCTACTTTCTCTCAAGGGAAGGGGTAAATTAAATGAGGGAGGTTCTGTTATGGGGTTGATGGACAGGGACTATTACAGGGAGAAGACCAAGCCCTCCAGAAAAAAGAATATCCTTGAGAAGATCAAGGAAAACCCCTGGATAGCGGTCGCGGTGGCTATAGCCCTGCTCTTCCTCATCAGCGTTCTGCTGTGATGATAGCGCCTAAGCACGTAAAGAGAAAGGCTCAGATAGCAAAGATACTCGCCAAGCACGGCTTCGGCTTCATAGTGGAGAAGGTAGGTCTCGGCAGGTTCGTCCCCTTTCACTGGGGAATCTTAGGACATCCCAAGAGGGAGCACAGATACTCAGCCCCCGAGCATCTCAGGATGGCATTTGAAGAGCTCGGACCCACCTTCATAAAGCTCGGTCAGATACTCAGCACACGACCCGACCTCATACCAACCGAGTACATTGAGGAGTTTGCCAAACTCCAGGACAGGATACCTCCCTGCCCCACAGAGAAGATAGTGAAGGTCGTGGAGGAGGAGCTCGGTGCACCCTTAAAGGAGCTCTTCGCAGAGTTTGAAAGGGAGCCGCTGGCTTCCGCTTCCATAGGTCAGGTGCACAGGGCGAGGCTCAAGGACGGGACACGGGTGGTTGTGAAGGTTCAGAAGCCGGGGGTTGAACTCCAGATAAGACAGGACTTGGAGATACTTGAGGAGCTGGTTAAAAGGCTGTCCGCCCATTGGGAGGCTGCCGAACACATAGACCTGGAGGGGCTCTTTGAGGAGTTTTCCTACGTCCTAAGGAACGAGCTTGACTACGAGAGGGAGGGAAGAAACGCCGAGACCTTCAGGAAGAACTTCCTAAAGGACGATTACGTCCACATACCAAGGGTGTTCTGGGAGTACTCCACCTCCAAGGTTCTGACCCTTGAGGAGCTTGAGGGTTCCAAGTTCACGGACGTTCAGAGTATAAGGAAGCTCGGCTACGACCCCAAGGAGGTAGCCCGGAAGGGAGCGGACATGTACATGAACATGTTCTTCAGGGATGGCTTCTTTCACGGAGGCCCTCACCCCGGTAACTTCTTCCTCCTGAGGGACGGCAGGATAGGGCTCGTTGACTTTGGTATGGTTGGAGTGCTTGACGACGTAATGAGGATAAACCTCGTCCAGCTGCTCTACGGCATAACCAAGAACGACATGAGCCTCGTTATGGACGCCCTCTATGACCTTGGCATAAGGGGAGATCCAAAGAGGGAGAGCATGCTTAGAAAGGAGTTTGAGGTTCTCTTCTCTTACTACTTCCTGAAGCCTCTTGGGGAGATAAAGCTCTCAAGGGTTGTGAACGAGATATTCAGGCTGACTTACAGATACAGGATCACTCTCCCATCAGACCTCTTCCTTCTGCTGAAGACCATAGGCATGGCTGAGGGTCTCCTCATGAACCTTGACCCGGAGTTCAGGATGATAAGCGTGATAAAGCCCTACGTATCACGCAGCAGGAGGGTTTTCGCTTCACCCCGTTTTATCGCCCGGCAGGCGGAGAGGAACGCCCTTCTGCTCTCCAAGATGCTCATCCAGTCGCCCGAGAAGCTGAAAAAGTTCACCTCAATGCTTGAGGCTGGAAAGCTGGAGTTCTCGGTAAAGTACGAAGGGGAGAAGAGGCTTGTCAGCGACCTGAGAAAGGATATAAACAGGCTCACCCTGAGCATACTCACCTTAGCCTTCATTCTCTCCATGGCTCTGGTGGTCTCCTCTTACAAGCCCGAGTTCTTCAGGGTGGAGTTCTTCCTAATTCTGGTTGGCTTTGTAGCCTTAATCTTCTTTGGCGGACTGATGTTCAAGGTCTTCCGGGAGGGCACCTGAATGAGCTTTCACGAAGTCTTCGCACAACCTCGTTATATCTCCAGCGCCCATAAAGAGGAGCACGTCCCCCTCCCTAAGGTTTTCCTCAAGCAAGCTCAGGACGTTCTCCTTTTCCTCCACGAAGGTAGCCCCACTTCTTAAGGCGAGCTCCCTCGCGTCAACGCCGTAAATATTCTTCTCACTCGCCGGATATATGTCTAACATTAAGAGGAGGTCTGGGAGTTTTAGAACCTCCACAAAACTATCAAATAAGAAGTGAGTTCTTGAGTACCTGTGGGGTTGAAACACCATCACGAGTCTCCTGCCCGGGTACATCTCCCTGAGGGCGCTGACTACCGCCCTTATCTCGGTGGGATGGTGCCCGTAGTCGTCGTATATGGGAACGCCTCCAAAGAAGCCCTTCAGCTCCATCCTCCTCTCGGCGTTGTGAAAGCCTTCCAAGGCACTCCTGACCACCTCAAAGGGGACTCCCAGCTCCAGGGACACCGCCGTAGCGGCAAGTGCGTTGTAGACGTTGTGCCTACCCCCTATACTGAGACGTATCTTCCCTAATCTTTCTCCTTTAAAGACCACGCCGAAGGCGTACCTTCCACCCTCTATACTGAGCTCGGTGCCGACCACGTCCGCTTCCTTTTCTATGCCGAAGGTTATGAGCTTCTTGGTTACCGAAGAGGTAGCATTTCTTACGTTCGGATCGTCGGCGTTCGCCACGCAGAAGCCGTAAAAGGGCACTGAGCCCGCAAACTTTGCAAAGGCTGCGACTATGTCCTCAAGGTCTCTGTAGTAGTCCATGTGTTCAAGGTCTATGTTGGTTATAACATTCACCGCCGGAGAGAGCTTCAGGAATGAGCCATCGCTCTCGTCCGCCTCGGATACGAGCAGGTCACCCCTGCCCAGCTTGGCGTTGCTTCCGAGCCTCTGAAGGATTCCTCCTATTATCACGGTCGGGTCAAAGCCTGCCTCCTCAAGGATGTGGGCTACCATGGAGGTGGTCGTGGTCTTTCCGTGGGAGCCGCTAACAGCTATGCCCTCTTTGAGTTTGAATAGCTCGGCGAGCATTTCGCCCCTCGGGATCACCGGTATTCCCAGCTCCTTAGCCCTGCGGAGCTCCGGGTTGTCCTCCCTTACCGCAGAGGAATAAACTACAACCTGAGTATCTTCACTGACGTTCTCCGCCCTGTGCCCTATGTGTATCCTCGCACCCTTGCTCCTCAGCATCTCCGTGTTCTTGTTATCCTTTATGTCCGAACCTGAAACGTCGTAGTTCATCTCAAGCAAAATTTGGGCTATGCCGCTCATCCCTATGCCACCTATGCCTACGAAGTGGAACCTCTTTACTTTTTCCCTTAACATGCGATTTTAATTGTATTATCTTTCAGACGTTGGGGGCATGGTGAGCGAGTACATAAAAAAGTGTGTAGCCATAGGACTCTTGCTGTGCACTACCCTGTCCAGTGCCCAGGGCATATCTGAGCTTTTAGAGGAGTACGAACAGGCTTCTGAGCTTTACAAACAGACGCGCAGGGACAGTCTCGGACACCTCATCCTCTTCAAGAGAAGAGACATAGAACGTATGCAGGCACGGACACTTTCAGATCTCCTAAAGTCACTCCGCTTCTTTACTCTGGCGAACAACAGGTTTGGGATACTGACCCTGAACGAGTACGGAGGAATCTCACCGATACCTAGACACGTGAGGCTCTACATCAACGATCACGAGGTATCCTCCCTGCATACAGGCTCCCCATTTCTCGTGTGGGAGAACCTTCCCTTAGACGGGGTTGATCACGTAGAGGTCTACCTCGGGATAGGCGCCATAGAGCTCGGCAACGACCCCGCCTCTCTGATAATAAAGGTTTACACGAAGGAGCCAGCCAGGGAGAACGTGAGCGGTCTCAGGTTGACGGGGAGCTCAAGGAAGGGCTACGATGCCGTCCTGCACTCGGCGAGGGACTTGGGTGGAGACCTGTCCTACATATTCTGGCTCTCGGAGAGCTACGACAACAAGAAGGACTACAGGATCGGTTCCCAGACCCTCTCAAGGGACGGAAGGTACAGGTACGCCTTCTTTGGGATTTACTTTGAGCACGGGAGCCTTGAGCTCGGCTACGGCTATGTAAAGAAAAACCCCTTCATGGGCTTTGCTATGGACAACGTGGCTGAGAAAGGTTACACGAGGGCTGAGGACATATACCTAACCCTGACGCTGTATCCTTCTGAAGACAGGGATACCAAGCTCGTTTTCTCCCTTGACAACCACAGGAGGAAGCACTTAGAGAGCAGTTCCTCGGGTCTTTACATACCCGTATTCATGGATCCTCTCAACCCCCTAAACAACCCGAGAGAGTTTTACGAGAACACCTTCTTCAGCAAGGTCACGGTTTACCTATCAAGGGAGTTCTCCTCCAAGAACAACAAGCTCCTGACTGCCCTGTCTTACAAGCTCTACAGTTCAGACGTAGATAACCGCTACTACGTCACCCTTGGAGGCTCCGTCCGCGAAGTGGGTGAAACCGTCCCCTTCAACAGGCAGGAGATATACTCCCTCATACTTGAGGACAAGTTCTCCATAAACCCCCGCAACCTTATAATAGGTGGGCTTAAGATTGACAAGTACTACAGGAATGGAGGTTTCAGGGATTTTGAGGAGATCATAGCTAGGGTCGGTTACATCTCTCTGCTGACCGACAGGTTGTCTATTAAAGGCTTCTTGAGCAGGAGCTACGTGCCTCCTTTCTTCTACGACACGGAGATCTCCGGGAGAGACCTTGACACAATGAAGATACCCCTATCCGTAACAGCCGAAGGCTCTCTTAAGATAACGGACGGGACAACTGTAGGGTTTGGTGCAGGCTTTGTGCGGATTGAGGACGCGTTTGTGCCCGACAGTACGGGACGGCTCACAAACTCGGGGGAGTCTGTGGAGATAAAACCCGTGTTCATAAACTTAGAGAGCGTGTTCAGGGAAGACCACAAGCTCCAGCTCGGCTACAGCCTTTTCCTTGACCCGGACAGCGAGGTCTCCTCCACCTCGGGTGGGTTCATGCGTCTCCTTTCCTCCGTGGGCAGGTTTGACCTCTTTGGAGAGCTCATATACAGGAGAGGTTTTGAGTTCTCAGGCAAACGTATAAAAGACGGGTACGACCTGAGCTCTGGGGTGACCTACCATGTGAGCGACTCCCTTTCACTCAGGCTCAAGGGGGAGAACCTCCTAAACAGGAGCGTAGAGATCCCCTACGTGGTTCCCCAGACGGGAGGCGTGGTTAGCTACCCCGTGAGGGAGAGGACGGTGTACATGAGTATGGAGTGGGTATTTTGAGAGCCCTTATAGGCGTTCTGTTTCTCCTTCTTACGGCTGTGTTACCTGCAACCTCACACCTTCATGTGGAGTACTCCGTCCCGGAGGAGCTTGAGGTCAAGATACTCCAGAAGCTGTTCCTGGACATACTCAAGAAGAAAGAGGTCAGGGTTTTCCTCGTTGGGGACAAGAGGGAACGTTACAGGAAGAACATAGAGAGATTTGCCAAAAAGCTCAAGGTCGTGGAAAGCTGCAAGGATGCGGACATTACCCTCATAGCGGGCTTTGTAGAGAAGTTTCCTCGGGACTGTCTTGAGGGGCTACTCTTCTCCACGAAGAGGGAAAACCTGTTCAAGTTTAGGAACTGCCTGGGAGCCTTTTACTGGAAGAAGGGGAGACCCAACTTGGTCCTGATAAGGGAAAGGCTTGAGAAACACAGGATAGAACTACCCTCAGAGTACGACAGGTTCATAGAGTCCGAGGTAAAGGTGGAGGAACTCAGGAGGGGAATGAGGGTATGAACAGGAGAGGGGGCAGCTTCAACTTGCTCGCCCTACTTCTCGCGGTGGTGATCGTGAGCATGTCTGTCCCCATATACATGGGCTCCTCCTACGTGGAAACCCGTATACAGAAGAGGGTGGTATCAGACGTTGTGTCCATAGTGGGGCACGTGTTTGACAACATAGCTCAAGACCTGCTTCTGACCGTAGGTGAAGAGGATATAGTTATAGCCCTCTACCACAACGAAGGACTGAGAAGGGAAGTTGAGAGGAAGCTCTCACTCCTCGTTACCCCGGAGATAAAGTACGTTTACATCGTATACAGGGACGAGGAGGGCAAGTTCCGTTTCCTGGTTGACGGCTCCAGAGAGGACAAGGGTGAGCTCGGTGAGAAGCTTGACGTTTATAACGTGGATAAGTGGATTGAAGCCATAGAGAAGAAGAGGGATGTGGTCATAGTTCAGGAGAACCTCCACACCATAGGGGCTACTTACGTAAAGCCGATAGTGTGGAGAGACGCCACGAGGGCGTTGCTGGTAGCGGACTTCTCTGTTCAGAAGATAAGGGAGATAAAGGGAGCCCTTGACTTGATAAGAAATACGCTCTCTGTCTCTCTGTTCCTTGTGGTTTCCTTCTTCGGCGTAGCCGTTTACCAGTACTTTAGAAAGAGGGCAGCCGAGAGGGCACTCTACGTGGACAGGCTCACAGGACTGTACAACAAGAACTACATAGACGTGGAGGGCAGCAGGATAGACCTTGATAGATATTACATAGCCCTGATAGACATAGACGACTTCAGAAAGATAAACACGACCTACGGCGAGGAGGCGGGAGACTCAATACTGAGGGAGTTTTCCAACTTTCTCAGGGAATTTTTGGGGGACGTCCTCCTGGTGAGGTACGCCGGAGAGGAGTTTCTCGTACTGCTTCCCAAAGAACGTTTCAGAAAGAAGTCTGAAGTGATGAGGTTCTTTGAGGAACTGAAGGATAGAGTAAAGAGCGTAGTCTTTCCTTACAACGGTTACGAAGTCAGGCTGAAGGTTTCCATAGGTGTGAACCTGTCCCCCGAGAGGAGCAGGTCTATTGAGGAGGCTATAAAGGGTGCAGACAGAGCCCTTTACAGGGCTAAGAGGGAAGGTAAGGACAGGGTTGAAGCCCACGATGAGACTGTTGAAGAGCTCAAGCGCAGGCTCTCAATAGCCGACGTTAGGGACGCCATAGAGAGCGGGAGAGTTATATGCCACTATCAGCCCATAGTAGACCTGAGAACCCACGAGATATCCCACTATGAAGCGCTGGCGAGGATAAAGGACGAGAAGGGGGAGATCGTATCACCCAACATGTTCCTTGAAGACATCAAGGGAACCTTCATATACACGAGGTTCGTCAAGGAGATAATAAGGATGAACGTGAAGCTCTTGAAAGAACGTGAGGATATAAGGGTAAGCATAAACCTCATACCTACCGACGTGACCGACGAGACGGTGCTTGAAGAACTCAGGTCAATTGATAAGAGGATAAGGGGAAGGATGCTCTTAGAGATAACAGAGGTTGAGGGGATACCCTCCTTTGAGCGGATGAAGGAGTCCGTCATGGAGTTGAGGAAGCTCGGTTTCAGGATATGCATAGACGACTTTGGAGCCGGCTACTCTAACCTGATAAACATAACCCAGATGCGCATAGACTACCTGAAGATAGACGGAAGCATAATAAAGGACATTCACAGAAATAAACTTTCAAAACTCCTCACCAAAACCATAACCTCCTTCTGCAAGGAGGTGAACATAAAGGTGATAGCAGAGTACGTTGAGAACGAGGCTATACTGAAAACCTTAAGAGAGCTCGGTGTTGACTACGGACAGGGCTTTCATATAGGAAAACCAAAACCTCTTTAAGTCCTTTTTGTTAAAATAGGGCACAATATGGCAGCGGTTGGGGGAGCAGAGGGCGCAGCGGCGGCAGGAGTTGATATACACACGCTTTTTCTTCACATAGCCGTAATCCTTTTAACGGGTAAGATCTTCGGCACCCTGTTCAAGAGACTCGGCATACCGGCGGTTCTGGGGGAGGTCTTCGCGGGTATTATCTTAGGTCAGAGTCTCCTGGGATGGATACCTCTCAGTGAAGCCATAAAGGTTCTCGCCGAACTCGGAGTCATACTCCTCCTCTTTGAGGTCGGACTTGAGGCCGATATACACATGCTTATAAGGGTGGGGGTGTGGTCTACCCTCGTCGCCGTTATAGGTGCCGCCGTGCCCTTTGCGGGCGGTTTCGCAATATCTTACTACGTCTTTGACCTGCCCCTCATAAGCTCTCTCTTTATAGGGGGTGCCCTAACAGCCACCAGTATAGGTATAACCGTCAGGGTTCTAACAGACCTCGGGAAACACAAGGCGCGTTTTGCCCAGATAGTTCTGGGAGCGGCGGTGCTGGACGACATCTTAGGTGTTGTGATACTCGCAGCCCTCTACGAGTTCTCCAAGACCAAAGAGGTGAACCTTGAGGCTACCACGAGCCTGATGTTCCACATAGCCATGTTCTTCGTTATAGCACCCATAGTAGCCAGGGTGATGGCAAAGGCACTGTCTTATGTGGTTGATAAGCTCAAAGAACCTGAGATAATCCCCGCCACAGTTCTATCCCTTATCCTCGGGGTCGGCTACGCTGCCTACAGGGCTGGCTCACCGGAGATACTTGGTGCCTTTACTGCGGGTCTGGCTCTCTCCAGGAGGTTTGCCCTACCCTTTGCAGCCTTCCTGCACCTCAACGAGAAGATAGTCCACAAGGTTGAGGAGGGTATAACCCCTCTCGTTCAGGTTATAGCGCCCATATTCTTCGTCTCCGTGGGTCTTGCCCTCAACCTTAAGGCGATAGACTTCTTATCAGGCGAATTCTGGGCTTTCTCCCTTTCTCTGATAGCTATAGCTATATTTGGAAAGGTAATCGCGGGTTTTGTCGTCAAGGGGAGTTTCAAGGAGCGTATGAGTATAGGTCTCTCCATGATGCCCCGTGGAGAGGTAGGACTCATATTTGCGGAGTTCGGCAGGAGCTTTAATGCGATAGACAGCGTGGGCTACGCCGTTGTGGTGTTCGTCGTTGCTGTAACGACCCTCCTCGCCCCCATACTCATTAAATTAAACATACGTGGCGATGAGGGTTGAAGAGTTTGATTACGAGCTACCTGAAGAGCTGATAGCAAAGTATCCCGTCGTTCCCAGGCACAGCGCGAGGCTCATGGTTTTGGACAGAGGTTCCCAGAGCATAAAACACGATACCTTCTGGAACCTGCCCGATCACCTTGAGGAGGGAGACCTCCTCGTATTCAACAACACGAAAGTTATACCCGCAAGGCTCTACGGCAGGAAACCCACGGGTGGTAAGGTGGAGGTGGTGCTCACCGACTACGTGAAACCTGACCTATGGAAAGCCCTTGTGGGAGGGAAGAAGATAAGGAAGGGTCTGAGCATAGAGATAGCTCCGGACTTTGGGATTGAAGTGTTGGAACACATAGAGGATGGGAAGTTCCTCGTCAGGCTCATGGGGAAAGACCCCCTCAAACTGGTAGACAGGTACGGGCACATACCCATACCACCCTACCTCAGGAGAGAGGAGGAGGATATAGACAGGGAGTACTACCAGACCATATTCGCTGAGGAGGAAGGCGCCGTGGCTTCACCCACCGCCTCTCTGCACTTTTCGGAGGAGCTTCTGGAGAAACTTGAGAGGAAGGGTATAGGAAGGACGTTTGTGACACTCCACGTATCCTACGGAACTTTCAAGCCCGTTAAGACTGACAGCGTTGAGGAGCATGTGGTTGAACCCGAATACATCAGGGTGCCGGAGGAGACCGTTGAGAAGATACATAATACAAAGGAAAGGGGCGGCAGGGTTGTGGCGGTGGGAACTACGGTCGTGAGAGCCCTGGAGACAAGCCCCTTCAAATCCTACGAGGGTTGGACTGAGCTGTACATATACCCGGGCTACGAGTTCAAGGTGGTGGACGCCCTTATAACCAACTTCCACCTGCCCCGTTCATCGCTCCTGTTCCTTGTGTCAGCGTTCGGTGGTAAGGAGTTCGTTTTAAAAGCTTACCGCGAAGCGGTCTCTAAGGAATACAGGTTTTACAGCTACGGGGACGGTATGCTTATACTTTGATAAAATATCTACCCATGGTTGAGAAGATAGATATAAACAGGATCACGAGAGACATTTTCATTGAGCACAAGGGAGAGCCATACAGGGTAATAGACTACGAACACGTTAAGCCCGGGAAGGGACAGGCTTTCGTCAGGGTGAAGGCTAAGAATATGCTCACGGGGAACGTAATAGAGATAACCTACAAGTCCTCGGATACGATACCCCTCGCAGACTTTGAGCAGAGCTTTGGTGAGTACTCATACTCGGACGGGGACAACTACTACTTCATGAACACCCAGACCTACGAGATGGTGGCTATACCTAAGGACAAGGTGGCTGAGGAGGCTAAGTTCCTGAAAGAGGGAATGCAGGTGGTCATATTCTTCTATCAGGGACAGCCGGTAGGGATAGAACTTCCAAAGCACGTGGAGCTTAAGGTGGTGGAAACCGAACCGGCTTTTAAGGGTGATACAGCTGCGGGAGGAACAAAGCCTGCCAAGCTGGAGACGGGGGCTGTGGTTCAGGTTCCCTTCTTCGTTGCAGAGGGAGACGTAGTTAAGGTGGATACAAGAACGGGCAACTACATAGAAAGGGTGAAGTGATGGACAAGGACTTCATAAGGGAGCTTATAGAGCTCGTAAAGAACTCAAACATAAGGTCTCTCAAGATAGAGAATGAGGAGGGGAAGATAGTCATAGAGACCCACAGGGGTGAGGTGGTACAGCCGAGGATTGAAAGGAAGCCGAGGCAGGTTGAGGATTTCAGACACCAGGAAGTCCTCCCCCCGAGTGAGGACATAAGTGAGGAGGAAAAGCAGTATCACGTCATAAAGAGTCCCCTCGTGGGCACCTTCTACCGCTCGCCCTCTCCGGGTGCACCTCCCTTCGTTGAGGTGGGCGATATAGTCTCGCCGGGACAGGTTCTCTGCATAGTGGAAGCCTTAAAAGTAATGAACGAGATAGAGAGCGACGTTAGGGGCAAGATAGAGAAGATTCTTGTTGAGAACGGGGAGACCGTTGAGTACGGCCAACCCCTATTTCTGATAGATACGGAGATTTAAACTATACTGTGCCTTATAAACAGGAGACTTCCAAGGAGAAGCAAGAGTCCGATTGCGGAGAGCAGAGAGAACCGGGATGGCTTCAGACCCCTCGCAAGGTTTAAGTGTATTATCACGGCGTAGTACACCCACAAGAAGAGTGTCAGTATGAGCTTTGGGTCGTTTACCCAGTGCTTACCGAGGAAGTTCTTAGCCCATATGCTACCGAATATGAGCGTCATGGTCAGAAATATGAAACCGAGGTTAAGAAATATCTTCTCCATCTTCCTTAAGAGGTTTATCGGCACCATGAAACCCTCTATGTGCTTAGCCTTCAGCTTCTTCTCCACGAAGAACTTTATCAACGAGGAGAGCCCGCCGAGTATCAGAGAAGCGTAAGCTGTCGCCGCCGAGAGTATGTGATACACGTAAAAGGGGTTCTTGTAGCCAACCCTGTGGGCGGGCAACCCCACGAGCGTAGTCAGGAACCCCACAAAAGCCACTATCAAACCGAAGTCTGCAACGCTCTTCTTGAATACAAGGTCAAGGAGTATGAAGATAAGTATCAGTAAGTTCCCCATCAGGGAGACCATGCCGTACATATCCCCCACGGGGAAGTGTCCCGTGGTGGCGTAAACCTTGAAGAAGTGGAGCAGGTAAAAGAAGAAAGCCAAGAGAAGAACCAGGGTTGGGTAGTTCCTAAGGTTTAATCCGACGAAGGTCTTTAAGAGGAAGAGGCTCCCACTCAATAGGTAAAGCAAAACCGAGACGAGGAGCAGAGACATAGAGATATTTTATCAGCTGAGCTCAAGCATTCTCTCTATGGGTCTTCTCGCCCTTTCTATTATCTCCTCGGGCAGTTCTACCTCGTTTATCTCGTTCTTGAGAGTTTCATAGACTTTCGGTAAGGTTATGCCCTTCATGGTGCAGCAGTAAACCGTTCCGCAGTAGTTCATGGACTCTGGGAATATGTATTCCTTGTTTGGGTTCTTCTTCATAAGCGTGTATTTCAGCCCTACCTCCGTTATCACTATCACCCTGTCCGCTTCAACGGAGGTTGCGTACTTGATTATCTGGGACGTAGAACCGACGAAGTCCGCTATATCTATAACTCTTGGGTGGCACTCGGGGTGAACGGCAACTTTGGCGTCCGGGTACCTCTCCTTTAACTTCATAACCTCTCTGGCGGTGAACTCAAAGTGAGGGGGGCAGAACCCCTTCCATATGACGAACTCCTTGTCTGGTACCTGCTTGGCTACCCACTCGCCGAGAGCCTGATCTGGAAGAAAGACTATCTTCTTAGCCTCAAGCTTCTTTATTATTTTGGGGGCGTTTGCGGAGGTGACGCATATGTCCACCTCAGCCTTCACGTCCGCGGTGGTGTTTATGTAGGCAACAAACTCAGCGTCCGGGTGCTCTTCCCTGAGCTTTCTTACCTGCTGGGCTGTGACCATGTCCGCCATGGGGCAACCTGACTCTGGATTGGGGTGCAAAACCTTTTTGTTGGGGCTCAGTATCTTTGCGGTCTCACACATAAACCTCACGCCGCAGAATACTATTATGTCTGCGTCTGTGGTGGCTGCCTTTCTGGAGAGATCAAGAGAGTCACCTACGAAGTCCGCTATATCCTGAACCTCACCTCTCTGGTAGTAGTGGGCAAGTATGACGGCGTTCTTCTCCTCGGCAAGCCTTCTTACCTCTCTCTGGAGTTCCCTTACCTCCTCGTGGGTAAGTTCCCTCTCCTGTATATCAAAGCTCACGCTCATCATCTTCCTCCTGAGTTCGTAAGTGTATAATTTAGACGCCTCCGGCGTTCAGTTCAAGCCATGAGTATATACCGAGTTTTTAAAAGCTTACTCAACGTTAGCTGCCTGCTGCTTTATCCTGTCTATCTCAGCCTTTATGTCTACCACGTATTCGGATAGGTCTGGTATCTTGTTGCCGAGGGTGGTTATCTCCCTGTGCATCTCCTGAGCGAGAAACTCTAACTTCTTACCCACTTCCTTCCCGTTATCTATAAGGGCGCGAAAGCGCTTTATGTGGGTCTCAAGCCTCGTTACCTCCTCCTCCACGTCCATCTTCTCCAGGAGAAAGAGGAGCTCGTTCATGACCGTGGGGTGTTCTTCAGGTAGGTCTAACCTCTTCGCCTTTTCAAGAACCCTCTCCTTAAGCCTCTCAATTATCTCGTCCTTCTTCTCCTTTATCTTTTTAAGGAGATTTTCTATCTTTTCAACACGCTGGGAGAGGTCTTTCTTCAGGGCTTCTCCTTCCTTCTTCCTGCTCTCAATAAGCTCTGAGAGAGCCCTTTCCACAGCTCCCAGTATGGTCTTCTCAAGTTCCTCGTCCATTTCAGAAAGAACCTTCTCCGAATACTTCCACCCGTACTCAAACACCGTATCATCGCTCAGGGATAGTTCAAGTTGGCGAGATATGTCTCTGACGAGCTCAACGTTCTGAGACAGCTTCTCCATGTCCACAGGAGGCAGAGCTTCCTTGGACTCCACGTCAACCATGATATGAACTGTCCCCCTCCTTATGCGGGATTTTACGAGTTCTTTGATCTTTGGCTCTGCAGGCAGAAGAAATGAAGGCATCCTAACCGATACGTCAAGACCTTTACCGTTCAGCGAACGCATCACAACGTTTACCTTCCAGTTTTCGCTCTCATGCTCCCCTTTTCCAAATCCTGTCATGCTTAGCATGCCTATAATTTTAAGGTCAGGCGGGGTGGCGGAGCGGACGAACGCGGGGGATTCGAAATCCCTTGCAGGGTGTTTTAGCCCTGCCGTGGGTTCAAATCCCACCCCCGCCGCCAGATAAAGCTCTCAGAGAAACCCCCATCCCCAATGCATGTGCTACCTTATCCCTGTCGTGAGAAGAAAGGGGATGAGGAGAAGGAAGGAAAAGCTGGACAGGGAAACTCTAAGGAAGATAGCTCCTCAGTATATCAGAGATATAGAAGCTCTTGGGATTGACATAGAAAAGCTCTGGGAGGGGGAGCTTAACGCCTTCGTCAGAAAGAAGGATCTCATAGATAGGGTCGGAAAGGAAGAGTTTAAGGTAATCCAGACTATTGGAAGGACAGCGAGGGCGGGGAGGTGGAAAGAGGCAACCTCCAGAGATATAGAGAGGGAGCTCTTAAAACTCAGTTCAGTTTACGAAGTTATACCCGAGGAAGCCTATAACATACTCCATAAAAGACCCGTGAGTAGTCTTGAGGTGCATTATGTAAAGAGGAAATACATAGACGGCTGGAGCCTTAAGAGCCCCCAGGAACTTGACAAGATGTTCACGAAGCACATCAAAGACCCGGAGGCTCTTATGTACAAACAGGGAGACAGGGTAGCTCTTGAACTTGGAAGGTACATAGCTATCATACACCCGCCTGATACGAAGATAACTATCTTTGAGCTTGAAGAACAGTATGAAGACTACGAGGACTATGCAAGGCAGACGGGAAGACCTATAATTAGACTATGGCAGTTAAGACATATTCTAAGCAGGCTCTTGTGAAGAACTACCGCACGATGGTTCTGGAGTTTGAGAACGTCCCCTTTGATTTACAAAAACAAAGGGAGCTTATATACGAGTATGGGGTTGAGGATAATGAAATAACCAAGATGGCGGATAAGTTTCTGCTCCTTGACCTTGACTATTTCCTAAAAAACTCCCCCAAGTGGCACGGGTTCAAAATAGAAGACGACCCCTCCCAACCCCTTGAGAAGTGGTGGTGGCATCTGAACAAGATAGTAAGAGGAGAGTTTCCCGAGGACAAGCTTCCTGAACATCTGAGAGAGATATACAGGGAGAGGTATCTGAAGAAGTGAGCGAATTTTACGAAAAAAATTACCACTTTTGTTACAAAAAATTTACCACCCTCCTTTTAAACACATAAGGACTTCCTTATAAGCTTCAACATTCAACACTTATCCCCTATCCCGAAAAATCCCGCTAAGTCACATTTAGTCTTAGATAGGTGGTAAATTAATTTGTAAAATTACATCAACCGTTTAATAGTTCCTTGAATAGACTTCTCAGTTTGAGAATAACACCTTCACCGCCGAGTCTTCTTTTCAGCTCTCCGAAGCTTTCCTTCATAGCTTCCCTTTTTTCCTCATCTTCCAGCAGCTCACGTGCTACCTGAACGACCTCAAAGGGGTCTCTGTTTATCAACTCTGGCACTACCTCCCTCCCGAGTATCAGGTTGGGCAGGCTTACATGCTCCACCTTAACGAGTAGCTTTCCGATGAGGTATGTGAGCAGGTTCACCCTGTAAAAGACTACATGGGGGTTCAGGGCAAGGGCGGCTTCAAGGGAAGATGTGCCCGACGCTATGAGGGATAGCTTTGAATAAAACATTGAGCTGTAAGCGGGAGAGCTTATATCCCTTTCCGTAATGACCCTGACGGGTAAGTCCTTAAAGATGTCCTCAAGAAAGAGTCTGAACTCTTCAAAGGTTGGAAGGACGAAGAGCTCAGTCCTGTCCACAAGTCCTTTTACAACTTCCTTCAAAAAGGGTGCGTGGCGTTTTACCTCTCCCCAACGGCTCCCCGGCATAAGGTTCACGGGTACTCCTTTGGTGCCGAGCGCTTCTAAAAACTCCTCTCTGTCAATGCCCGGACGAACCATGTCCACGAGGGGATGTCCGACGTAGTGAACCCTGAAATGCTTGTTTTCAAACCTGCTGTACAGCTCCCTCTCAAAGGGGAGTATAAGGACCAGCTCGTCGGCGTACCTCGCTATAACCTCAGCCCTCCTGGGCTTCCAAGCCCAGACCTGGGGAGAGATAAAGTAGATGATTTTCTTCACGCCTGAGTTGCGGGCTTCCTTTATAAGCCTCAGGTTAAAGCCCGGTGCATCACAGGCTACGAGAATATCACACCCTGAAAGGGTCTCAAGACACCTCTTGTAAATCCTCCTTATCTGAAGTAGCTTAGGTAGAACTTCGGCTATACCCACGACCGAGAGCTCGGAAATGCTCGCAACACTTTTAACTCCTATACTCTCAAGTTTCTCGTTCGTTATCCCCACAAGCTCCGTGTCCTCAAAGCCTTCTCTGAAGATCTCATAGATGTAGTTGGCTGCGGATACGTCCCCTATGGAGAGGAAAACCCTCCTGTGCATGCTATTATTAAAGACCATGAAGATAGCCTTCGTAAGCCGTGAGAACGCAGTGAGGAGCATAATGGCTGAAGCTGTGGCGAAAAAAGTCTTCTCCGATGTGGGCATAAAGGCTGAGGTGTTCTCCGCAGGCACGGAGCCCGCCGAGGAGGTAAATCCTCTTACCCTACAGGTTCTTGAAAAGAAGGGATACCCTACTAAAGGTCTGCGTCCCAAGCCGATCGCCAAGATACCCTACCGGAAGCTGGACGTCCTCGTGACGATGTGTAACGAGGCTAAGGAGAAGTGTGAGTTCGTGGTCTCCCACAAACGGAGGGAGAACTGGCTAATAGAGGAGCCTTCAGGTGGGGAGGCTTCCTTTATGAAGACCCTTGAGGAAGTGGAGGAGCACATAAGGGGGTTAATCAAGCTCGGATAGGATAGCCTTCATATAACACTCCTTCACTTTGATGGAGAGCCCCCTGAGATCTTCCGTGGGTGAAAAACCCTCCCTGAGGAGCCTTTCAAAGGTGGTGGTAAGCTCTCCTTCGTCGCCGACCTTAAATCCGTATCCCTTTGATGTAAGGAGACTCTCAAGCTCCCTTACCTTATGGGTGTGCTTTCCGAAGATGACAGGCTTTCCAAGATAGGCTGGCTCTAAGAGGTTATGTCCACCAACGGGCACCATGGTTCCCCCCACAAAGGTGACATCTGCGAGGGAGTATATAGCCCTGAGCTCACCGAGGGTGTCAACCACCAGGACGTCCCAGCTTTCATCTCCGGAGCTCCTGAGAGATACCTTTAAGCCCATGGACTCGGCGAGGGCTTTGATGTTTCTGGCTCTCTTTATGTGCCTGGGTGCGACGATCAGCTTCAGGGGGATTTTCCCTCTGACCTTCAGGAACGCCCTTAGGATGAACTCCTCTTCACCCTCCCTGACGCTTCCGGCGACGAATACCTTGTAGCCCTCGGGTACATTCAGGCTGACGGGTTTAAAGCCGCTGTCCTGGACGAATTTCAGGTTGCCACAGACTTCAACCCTCTTAGCCCCTTCCTCTATAAAGAGCCTCCTGTCCTCCTCCTCCCTTGCTACTATGAGCCGAAACTCTGGTATCAGGAGCTTTTCCATTAGGCTACCCTTGGCGTAGGCGTTAACGAGTATCTTCTTCGTTCTGGTGAACTTTATTAAAGAGAACCATAGCTCCCTTTCAACCACTATCAGGGCTTTTGGCTTCAAGAGGCTCTCAAACTTCCTGATTAGAAAGGGAAGGTCTAAGGGAAGGGGAAAGAGAAGGTCGTAGAACCCACTCTGGGACTCAAGGAACTCCTTTGCCCTAGGGGAGAAGTAAGTCAAAGCTATCCTGTGGGAGCTTTTAAGTTCCTTTAAAATCGGCTTGAAGGTGTTGAACTCTCCCACGCTTGCACAGTGAACCCACAGGACTTCTCCGGAACTATATATGCGGGGTTTCTCAATGAGGAGTCTTTTTTTGAGACAAAAGCTCATCGGTGTTTTAGAATTATAGTATGAAAGCTTTGCTCGTCCTTTACTCCGAACTCCTTGAAAACGGAAAGGATAAGTTTTACAGGGAGCTTGAAGGAAACCTCTCACTTCTGAACAGAATTATAGGCGTTGATAGCGTTTACGCCTCGGTAAGCTCCCAGTTCAAAGACCTATTTGACAAATTCCCCGATCTCTGCCTGATAAACAACCTCAGGGACAACACCGTGTTTGGAGCCTACAAGGGGTTGAGGAAGCTCAGGGGCAACGACGTTCTCCTGATAGACGGGGGTATAAAACTCTCCAAAGAGAGCCTGTTTAGCTTCTTTAACAGGATCCACGTAACCGTGGGCATGGTGAAGGAGAAGTGGTCTGGGATCGCCTTCGTGAAGATGCGGGATGTAGATTACGTAATAAAGAGCCTTGAAAATAACTTTGAGAAAAGCGTCCTGGACGCCTTCTATACCCTCCGTGATACGTACAGCATATCCACAGAATTTATCCAGCTGAAGGAAAAGCTTGCTGTTCCGATTTTAAACCTAAAGCAGGCGTAAATTTTAGGGGGTGTACAGATGGTGGATCCGGACATACTCGTAATTTCCATGGTAGAACTAATTGAGGGGGTAAGGAACCTCATAGGGGACAAGGGGGCTAACGCCGTTCTGAGAGACGCCGGCAGGCACAGCGGACCGAGACTCCTTGAAAGTCTGATAGGTCACCTGCCGGAAGTGCTTGACAAGGAGGAAGCCGTAAAGAGAACCTGCATGATGCTGGAAGAGCTCGGCTTTGCCAAGAAGGTGGAGAAGGAAGACTCCACCATAAGCGTGGAGGACGACATCTTCAGTGAGGCTATCAGGGCTGAAGACATAGAGAAGTCTCCCGTGGTTTACTTCCTCATGGGACTGATAGAGGGCTTCGTCCAATTCATGGCGGAGGATAAAATACTCCTTTCTCCCAAAGAGGTTCAGAAGGGCAAGCTCCTCTTCTCTTACTCCTGAACCCTCAAAAAGCTCACGCTCTCAATGTGATAGGTCTGGGGGAACATGTCCACGAGTCTTATCTTCTCCAGAGTGTAGCCGTTCCTGAGGAGCGTTTTCAGATCACGGGCGAGCGTTGATGGGTTGCAGGATACGTAAACTATGTTCTCGGGTTTGTTCTTAACGAGGAGTTCCATTTCGTTCTTTTCAAGACCGCTCCGCGGTGGGTCAAGGACTACGAGGTCAAGGACTTCTCCTCCCCTGCTCTTGAGGTGCCTGTAAGCGTCCGACCTCATGAATACCACGTTGTCCCTGCCGTTGAGCTTGGCGTTGTATTCGGCGTCGTTTATCGCTGAGGGGTTGCTGTCGGAGCCCTCTATGAAGTTGCCCTTCTCCGAGAGAGGTATGGTGAAGAAGCCCACCCCGCAGTGAAGGTCTATCGCCTTCCTGTATGACTTCACATCGCTCACCGCCTCTATAAAGCTCTTCCATATAGTCCAGTTCACCTGAAAGAAGGAGTCCGCGCTGACCCTGAACTTCCAGCTGCTCACCTCTACGAAGAGGTACTCTTTCCCTATCCAGAACCTCCGGTTGAGTATAGTCCTGAGCCTTGAGTAATCTCCGACTCCAACCACGTCCTCCGGAAGGCAGTCCTCCTTGAGGTTGCTGAGAAGCTCTCTGTCCATCTCCGTGGGCGTCACGAACTTGACAAGGAACTTGTCCTCCGATGGGGAGTAATTGACGTGGATCTCCTGGAGCTCTCTTATGTGTTTTACACACTCTTTGAGGGAAGGTATGAGCTCGTTTATCCTCGGGTGGGCTACGGGACAGTTATCTATGTCTACAACCTCGTGCTCGTCCCACCTGAAAAAGCCCAGCTTTCCGCTCTTGACTTTGAACTGTACCCTGACCCTGTAACCGAACTCCTGACCGGACTGAATGGGTTCCCCGAGGGGAACGCTCTTTATCTTACCTATCCTCTGCAGAGTTTCAACGAGTATGGACTCCTTGCTCTCAACCTGAGTCACATAGTCTATGTGCTGAAGCTGACAGCCGCCACATACCCCAAAGTGCGGACACGGCGCCTCTCTGCGGGACCTGGAGGAGAGGACTACGTTGTTGACCAAAGCCTCGGCGTAATCCTTCTTGTCCTCTACTACCTCTGCGTCAACCAGCTCCTGAGGTGCAGCGAAGCGGACGAGTATGACCTTATCCCTGTGGCGTGCAAGCCCATAACCACCGTAAACGAGCTTCTCTATGCTGAGCCTTAAGCTGTCCTCTTTACTCACTTGACTCTGTCTCTCTAAGCTCCGTGAGCTTTTCAAAGTCTTCCTCCGACATCACGTCTATGTGCCAACCTGTAAGCCTGTGGGCAAGCTTCACGTTTGTCCCCCTCCTTCCTATTGCCAGGGAGAGCTGGTCTTGGGGGACTGCCACCTCAGCCCTCTCCTCTTCAGGTATGAGCCTTATCGCCGTAGGCTGTGCAGGGGACAGAGCCCTCCTTATGAACTCCTCTTCGTCGTCCGTCCACCTGACCACATCTATCTTCTCTCCGTGGAGTTCGTCCGATATGGGTTGTATCCTTGAGCCCCTGAGACCCACAACTATGCCCACAGGATCCATCTTCATGTCCTTAGCGTAAACAGCCACCTTCGCCCTTTCACCCGGTATCCGGGCTACAGACTTCACCTCTATCTCCTTGTCCGCCACCTCGGGGATCTCCGTCTCAAGGAGCCTCTTTAAGAATAGGGGGTGTGTCCTGGATAGTATGAGCCGTGGCTCACCGTGCATCTTCTTCACCTCAAGGAGCAACGCCTTGACCTTATCACCGACGTGGTAAGTCTCGCCGGGTATCTGTTCCCTGCGGGGTAGTACAGCCTCAACCTTTCCAAGGTCAACGAGTATATCTCCGTTGTCGTATATCTTCCTAACTATACCCGTTACCACCTCGCCCTCAAGCTCCTTGTACTCCAGGAAGCCCCTCTCTCTCTCCGCCCTCTCCAGCTCGTTGAGGAACTCCTCCTTAGCTGCGAAGGCAGCTATCCTGTTGACGTCCTCCGTGCTTATATCAAGAGGTAGCCTCTCTTTTTCCCTACCCTTTCCCTTTACCACGTAGACCTTTATACCCTCATCGGTGAACTCTATGTCCAGGTTCTCCCTTATCCTCTTATCCTTCTTTATAGCTATAGCTATGGCGTTCTTGAGGGCGTACTCAACCACCCTCTCAGGGAGGTCTTTTTCCTTGGCTACCTGTTCTATCAGCTTTCTTATGTTCTTTACCATTTCTCTGGCTCCAGCCTTCCCTTAGCTATTGCGGAGAAGGGTATGTGTAGCGCTTCTCCCTTTTCCCTCTCTCGGAGAGTTATTATACCTTCCCTGACACTTTCCACATAGCCGGTTGCTTCCCTCTTCCCGCTCACAGGCTCCCTAAGCACGACCTTGACGAGTCTTCCCTTGAAGAAATCGTAGTGTTCGGGTTTCTCCAGTTCCCTCGTTAAGCCCGGTGAGGATATCTCCAGCATGTATGAGAAAGGAATTATGTCCTCCACGTCCAAGAGACCGCTTATCTTCTTGCTAACCTCTTCGCAGTCCCTTATCGTTACTCCGCCCGGCTTGTCTATTATTACCCTCAGAACCCACCCCCTCTCAGGTTTGAACTCAACATCAAAGAGCCTGTAGCCCATTCCCTTTATGAGAGGCTCTACGAGCTCCTTTATCCTCCTTGAGATCTCTGCACTATCAACGTTCATAGGTATTATTTTATAATTCTCACTGCTATGAACCTCAGCGAAGCAGTCCTCTCAATACCAGCCCTGATGATAGCTGTTATCCTTCACGAGGTAGCTCACGGATGGGTCGCCTACAGGATGGGTGACCCGACGGCGAAGATGGCGGGAAGGCTCACACTGAACCCGATCCCCCACATAGACCCCGTGGGAACCATAATACTCCCCGCCATGTTTATAGTTCTGAACTCCCCGATAATATTCGGCTGGGCTAAACCGGTGCCGATAAATCCCATGAACTTCAGAGACCTGAGGATGGGAACCTTCTTCACCTCCATAGCGGGTGTGGTTATGAACCTGAGCCTTGCGGTGGGTTTTGGAGTTGTTTACAGGGTACTGTACGGGCTGTCGGAGAGCGTTGACCCTTTCGTAGCCAAGTCCATAATCTACCCCCTGCTCATATTTTCAGCAAAGTCTGTCCTGATAAACCTTATACTCGCCCTCTTTAACATAATCCCCATACCCCCTCTGGACGGCAGCAAAGCCCTCATGAGCTTTCTGTCCTTTAAGTACTGGGAGCTATTCTACAAGTACGAGATATACGGCTTCTTTGTGATAACCGTGCTTTTGTTTACCGGGGTGCTCGGGAAGATAATATACCCTCCCCTGGTCTTCCTCTACCACCTGATACTGGGCGGGACGTGAGGACTCGTAAAGGACTATATTTATTAGAGCTATGAGAACAGAATTTAACAGAGAGCTTATAAAGAAGTACGACCGACCGGGTCCGAGGTACACCAGCTATCCCCCTGCAACGGAGTTTACAGAGGAGGTTGGGGCTCAGGACTACAGGGAGAGGCTCATAAAGAGTAACGAGAGGAAGACTCCGCTATCCCTGTACTTCCACATACCCTTCTGCGAGAGCGGGTGCTACTACTGCGGGTGCAACATAATAATCTCCCACAGAAAGGGTATAGAGAGACCTTACTTGGACAGAGTTTACAGGGAGATGGATATGGTCTCCGAGCTCTTGGACAGGGAAAGAAGGGTAGAGCAGCTCCACTGGGGAGGGGGAACCCCCAACTACCTTGAACCCGATGAGATAAGGGAGTTCATGGGAGAGATAAAGAGAAGGTTTACCTTCTCCGAAGACGCTGAGGTCAGCATAGAGATAGACCCACGTTACGCTACCGACGAGCAGCTTCAAACCATAAGAGACGTGGGCTTTAACAGGGTCAGTATGGGCTTGCAGGACTTGGACGAAAAGGTTCAGAGGGCTATAAACAGGATACAGCCCTACGAGCTCATGGAGAGAACTATGAAGAGGCTCAGGGAGCTTGGCTTTTACAGCATCAACATAGACCTCATCTACGGACTCCCTTACCAGACGAGAGAAAGTTTTCAGAGAACGGTGGAGAAGGTTATTGAGTTAGATCCCAACAGGATAGCCGTGTACAGCTTCGCTTACGTCCCCTGGGTTAAGCCGATCCAGAAGCACATAGACCCTGACACCCTCCCCTCTGCGGAGGAGAAGCTCTCCATAATAGAGATGGTTATAGAGAAATTCCAGGACGCCGGGTATGTGTACATAGGCATGGATCACTTCGCCAAGCCTGAGGACGAGCTCGCGGTGGCTCAAAGGGAGGGCAAGCTCTGGAGGAACTTTCAGGGTTACACCACGAGGAAGGGCGTTGAACTCCTGGGCATAGGAGCCACATCCATAGGTATGCTTCAGGACTCTTACTTCCAGAACTACAAGACCCTCAGGGAGTACAACGTTGCAATAGACGAGGGCAGACTGCCGGTCTTCAGAGGGTATATACTTAACGACGACGACTTCATAAGACGTGAAGTGATCATGGATATAATGTGCAACCTCGGCGTGAGCTTCTCAAGGATAGAGGAGGAGTTCGGCATAAACTTTGAGGACTACTTTGAGAGGGAGCTGGAGGAGTTAAGGGAACTGGAGGAGGACGGACTCATAGAGCTCAAAGACAGGAGGATAAACATACTTCCCGTGGGAAGGCTTCTCATAAGGAATGTAGCCATGGTGTTTGATGCCTACCTGAAGTCTAAAAAGGAGCTCAAGTTCTCAAGGACTATATGACGGAGGGTCTATCGGGACATAGATGAACACACTGCTTGAGGTCAGAGAGGTATCAAAAGCTTACAAGCTCAAAGCTGGTCTATTCAAGAGAAAGCCCTTTTACGCACTGAGAAATGTGAGCTTTTCCATTAAAAAATCCGAGATACTCGGTGTGGTAGGTGAGTCCGGCTCGGGCAAGACCACCCTCGGCAAGGTTATCCTCAGGCTTGAGGAGCCTACCTCCGGAGAGGTTCTCTTTTCCGGCAAGGACGCCTTTAAGATGGGTAAGGAGTACACTCGTAAGGTGTCGGTCGTGTTTCAGGATCCGAGGAGTTCCCTTAATCCCAGGATGAGGGTGCGGGAGATACTTGAAGAACCGCTCGTGGTTCACGGCTTGAAGGACAGGAAAGATACCGTTGAGAGAGCCATAGAGAAGGTTCAGCTCCCTTCCGAGTTCCTGAACAGGAAGCCCGACGATCTATCTGGAGGACAGAGGCAGAGGGTAGCCATAGCGAGGGCGATAGTTCTGAAGCCGAGCCTGATAGTAGCCGACGAACCCACCGCTTCTCTGGACGTGTCCGTCCAATGGGAGATACTTAAGCTGTTTGAGAGTCTTAAAGGGGAAGGCATAGCCTTCATCTTCATAACCCACGACATAAGGGTGGTGGAGAAGATAGCCGATAGGGTGGCGGTCATATACGGAGGAATGCTCATGGAGTTGGGGAGAAAAGAGGAGGTTCTCAAGGAGCCTCTACACCCATACACCAAGTTCCTCCTCAGCAACGTTCCCGTTAAACACCCGAGGTTCAGAAAGGAAGAGGATTTCAAGGAGGTTGAGTATGTTATCCCCGAAGAGGGTTGTCCCTTTGCACCCAGGTGTCCCGACTACAGAGAGGAGTGTTCCAGAACTGTCAGGAGGTCAGAGCTGAATGGAAGGCTCGTTAACTGCAACCTATACTGACCTGCTCGTCTTTGCCTTCTTGCTGTTTGCGTCGGGCTTCTTCGCCTCCTCGGAGGTGGTCTTCTTCAGCGTCAGCAAGCCTTTCTTAATGAAGTACTCCAAGAGCAGGCTTTACAGGGTCCTCATGCGCCTACTGACGAAGCCCAAAGAGGTTCTGATATCCATACTCATAGGCAACGAGCTGGTGAACGTCTTCATATCCTCCTACGGGGCAAAGCTCTTCACCCAGAGCTTCGGGAAGGAGGGTGCCTTCATATCCGCCGTGATAATGTCCCTCCTCATATTCATATTCGGTGAGACCCTTCCCAAGAATGCCGTCCTTCCCGTGGCTGACAGGCTCTCTCTCCTTTACGCACCCATCTTCTACCTCTTCCACCTGGTCATAACTCCCGTGAGGCTAATACTCCTTCTGCCCGTCCAGACTCTACTGAAAAAGCTCGGTATAGAGAGCAGAGATGAAGAGTTTGAGCTCTCCGAGGAGAAGCTCTTAGGCATCCTTGAACTGGGTATAGAGGCGGGAGAGTTCTCGGAGGACGAGAGGGAGATGGTTGAAAAGGTCTTTGAGATGGACGAGGTGCTCGTGAGGGAGATAATGACCCCGAGACCCGACATATTCGCCCTCAAGGAGGACCTTAAGGTGGGAGAGGTGATAGAGGATATAAAGAAACACGGGCACAGCAGGATACCCGTCTACAAGGAGAGGCTTGACGATGTTAGCGGTGTGGTTCACGTAAAGGATCTACTGCCGGTGAACAAGAACAGGGACAGAGCCCTTGGGGAGTTTAAGAGGGAAGTCCTCTTCGTACCGGAGGTCATGAGCGTGGGTAGCCTCCTTCAGGAGCTGAGGAAGGCGAGAACCCAGATAGCGATGGTCGTTGATGAGCACGGAGCTGTATCGGGCTTGGTAACCATGTACGACGTTCTCAGGTGGCTCGTAGGTGAGGTGCCGGAGGAGTGGGAGGAGGAGAAGGAGATAGAGAAGCTCTCCTACGACATGTTCCGGATAGACGGCTCGGCGGACATAGAGGAGGTTGCCCAAAAGTTGGGCTTTGAGCTTCCAGAGGAGTACGACTACGATACGGTGAGCGGTTTCGTGATGGCTAACCTTGAGAAGGTGCCTGAGAAAGGGGATGAGTTTGAGTACGATGGCTTCAAGTTCATAGTGGGTGATGTTGAGAGAAACAGGGTCAAAGAGGTCATAGTTAAGGTTATGAGAAAGGCTGAAGAAAAAGCCTAACATTTGATTGACTTATAATCGGACTCGCAAGTCACCGATATACTTCTCAAAATCAGCCTGTCCCCCGAGGTGAGCGGACTTATCATCAATTGAAGCCATGAGAGAGGGGGTCAAAGATTTCGTTCACCTGCACTTGCACACCCAGTACTCACTCCTTGATGGGGCTATAAAGATAGAGGACTTGGTCAAGAAGGCGAAGGAGTTCGGATACAGAGCCGTGGGGATGTCCGACCACGGAAACCTCTTCGGATCTTTCCAGTTCTACAAAGCCCTGAAGAAAGAAGGCATAAAGCCCATAATCGGCATGGAGGCTTACTTCACCACCGGGTCAAGGTTTGACAGAAAGACCAAGGGTAGTGAGGACAACATAACCGACAAGTATAACCACCACCTCATACTCATAGCCAAGAACGATACGGGACTCAAGAACCTCTTCAAGCTCTCCACCCTCGCCTACAAGGAGGGGTTTTATTACAAGCCCAGAATAGACTACGAACTGCTTGAGAAGTATGGAGAGGGTCTAATTGCCCTTACAGCCTGTCTCAAAGGCGTTCCCACTTACTACGCCTCTATAAACGAGACCCAGAAGGCTGAGGAGTGGGTGAAGAAGTTCAAGGACATATTCGGAGAAGACCTCTTCTTGGAGCTCCAGTCCAACGACATAGACGAGCAGGCGGTCGCCAACAGGAACCTCATAGAGATAGCTAAGAAGTACGGGGTAGAGCTGATAGCCACCAACGACTCCCACTACCTGAACCCAGAGGACAGGGAGGCTCACACCACCCTCATGGCTATCCAGATGAAGAGAACCGTCCACGACATGACCAAGGGAGGCTTCAGGTGTGCCAACGACGGGCTTCATTTTGCAAGTCCCGAGGAGGTCTGGAGAAAGTTTGAAGGCAAGTTTGATGGCTGGGAGCGAGCCCTACTGAACACCCTTGAGGTAATGGACAGAACCGCAGACAGCTTTGATCTCTTTGAAACCAGCGGTTACCTCCTGCCGGAGTATCAGGTGCCCAAGGACACCACCCTTGAGGATCATCTAAGAGACCTTGCGGTGAGGGGACTGAAGCAGAGGATAGCCAAGGGGCAGGCTAAGGACACGAGGGAATACTGGGAGAGGCTTGAGTTTGAGCTGGACGTGATAAACCGCATGGGCTTTGCGGGATACTTCCTCATAGTTCAGGACTTTATAAACTGGGCTAAGAACAACAGCGTTCCCGTGGGACCCGGAAGGGGTTCTGCAGCGGGATCTCTGGTCGCCTACTCCATCGGCATAACGGACGTTGACCCCATCAGGCACGGGCTCCTATTTGAGAGATTCCTAAATCCCGAAAGGGTCTCCATGCCCGACATAGACGTGGACTTCTGTCAGGACAATAGGGACAGGGTCATAGAGTACGTCAAGGACAAGTACGGAAGGGAGAACGTAGCCCAGATAATCACCTACAACGTGATGAAGGCTAAGCAAACTCTCAGGGACGTTGCCAGAGCCTTGGGGCTTCCCTACTCTACCGCAGACCAACTCGCCAAACTCATACCTCAGGGAGACGTTCAGGGAACGTGGCTCTCCCTTGAAGAGATGTACTCCACACCCATGGAGGTTCTCAAAGAGCGCTACGGCGCCCACAGGGGAGACATAGAGGACAACGTAAACAAGTTCAGGAAGCTCTGCAAAGAGAACGCAGAGATAGATAAGCTCGTCCAGATAGCTCTCAGGCTTGAGGGTCTCACCCGTCACACCTCCCTCCACGCCGCAGGCGTCGTTATAGCTCCAAAACCCTTATCGGATCTCATTCCGCTCTTCTACGACAGGGACGGAGCTGTGGCGACCCAGTTTGACATGACCAAGCTGGAGGACATGGGACTTCTCAAGATGGACTTCCTTGGACTCAAGACCCTCACGGAGCTCAAGGGTATGAGGGATCTGGTCAAGGAGAGGAGGGGCGAAGAGGTTGACTTTCTCTCCCTTCCCATGGACGATCCAAAGGTCTTTGAGCTTCTACAAGACGGCAACACCACGGGGGTCTTCCAGCTTGAGAGCAGGGGCATGAAGGAGCTTCTCAAGAGGCTCAAACCCGACTCCTTTGACGACATAGTGGCTGTCCTCGCCCTGTACAGACCGGGACCTCTAAAGAGCGGGCTGGTGGACAGGTACATAAACAGGAAGCATGGCAAGGAGCCCGTTGATTATCCATTCCCGGAATTGGAGGAGGTTCTCAAAGAGACCTACGGTGTGATCGTGTATCAGGAGCAGGTGATGAGGATGTCCCGTGTGCTGGCGGGCTTCACTCCCGGTGAGGCGGACACCCTCAGAAAGGCGATAGGAAAGAAGAAGAAAGACCTCATGGAACAGATGAGGGAGAAGTTCATAAAGGGGTCTGTGGAGAGGGGCTTTCCGGAGGACAAGATAACCAAGCTCTGGGAGGACATAGAGAAGTTTGCCTCTTACTCCTTCAACAAGTCCCACTCGGTAGCCTACGGATACATTTCCTACTGGACTGCCTACATGAAGGCTCACTACCCTGCAGAGTTCTTTGCGGTCAAGCTCACCACCGAGAAGAACGACAACAAGTTCATAAACCTCATAAAGGACGCCAAGATCATGGGCTTTGAGATACTCCCGCCGGATGTGAACAGGAGCGACGTGGGTTTCATCATAGAGGGTGAGAGGGAGGTAAGGTTCGGCATAGGAAGGATAAAGGGTGTGGGAGAGGAGGCGGCAAAGGCTATAACGGAGGCGAGAAAAGACAGGGAGTTCAGGGGAATTCAGGACTTCGTGAGCAGGGTGGACGGCAGGAAGGTGAACAAGAAAGTCCTTGAGTGCCTTATAAAGGCTGGTGCCTTTGACTTTACGGGAACCAAGAGGGACGAGCTCCTTGATAGGCTCTCATCCTCCGGTAAGAACATGTCCAGCCTCGCCCAGAACAGCCTCTTCGGCGGAACCCAGAAGAAGAAAAAGTTAGACATAAACGACATACTGAGGATGGAAAAGGAGGTCATAGGCTTCTACATATCCGGACACCCGCTTGATAAGTACGAGAAGCTCTTGGCAGGTAAGTACACTCCAATTGAAGAACTTGAGGGTATAGGCAAGGGGAGCACATTGACCTTGGCCGGTGCGGTGTCCAACCTTCAGGTCAAGAAGACGAGGAACGGCAGTTACATGGCTATACTGAACCTGATAGACAAGAGCGGTATGGTAGAGGTTGTAGCTTTCCCTGATACTTACGAGGAGTTTAAGGAGAAGCTGAAAGAGGACAGGGTTGTGGTTATAGAGGGATACACGGACGAGGACATGGAGACCGAGAGCGTGAAGTTCATAGCCCAGCAGGTCTTGTTGCCCGAAGAGGTTTCAAAGAACGGTAACGGCTCTATAACACTCATCCTTAAGAGGGAAGACGCCATAAACGGAAAGATGGAAAAGCTGAAGGAACTTCTTGACAGATTTAAAAACGACGATGGAGTACAGGTTGTTCTTGAGATAAGAGGGAAAGATTTCAAGGCGGTACTCCAGCCTCCGCCCGATTACAGGATAAACCCGAGCACGGAACTTATAAATTTCCTTACGGATAGAATGAAGATAAGGGTTGTAATGTGAAATTTCCCTGTTAAGGTGTGAATTTAAAACTTATAATTAAAGGCAGCCAAAGCTAAAGGAGGGTGGAATAATGAAGAAAGCGCTGATATTTTCTCTCGCTGGACTTGCAAGCATAACCTTTGTGACCTCCTGCGGAGGTAAGAAGGAGGCTGCCACCGGTTTTGAGGGAGACCCCTGCCTGAAGGGTGCACCATCATGGGTGCTCAATCCTGAGGTGAAGGGCTCTAAGCTGGCTGCCGTCGGTTCTGCCAAGCTGGGTAAGGCTGGTCTTCAGTTCGCGAGGACGGAAGCTCTCGCCAATGCCAGGGATGAGCTCGCCCGTATGATTGAGATAAGGGTCAAGAACATGGTCAAGAACTTCATGCAGGTGACGGGTGTGGGTGACGCTGAAACTGTGGACAGGGTTTCAGTCCAGGTGTCCAAACAGGTCGCCTACCAGACCATAAGGGGTTCCAAACAGGTCGCCCTCTGGAGGTCACCCTGTAACGAGCTCTTCGTTCTCGTGGGTATAGACCCGGAGATGGTCAAGGACTTCATAAAGACTCAGGTTGAGACGAGCCTGAAAAACGAGCAGGCGCTCTGGCAGCTCTACCAGGCTAAGAAGGCTTACCAGGAGCTTGACAAAGAGATAGACAAGGAATTTAAGGGGCAGTGATTGAACGGGGCGTACGCCCCGTCGTTTCAACACAACTGAAGAGAGAAAAATGATACTCTGGCTTTTCTTAGGTCTTCTTGTGGTCTCATCGCCCTTTCAGGTTAAGGCTCAGGATAGTTTTGGGGATTTCCTGAAAGAGGAGCTTGAAGGATTCAGAGAGGAGAAGGAAGGCTTCAATAGATACTTAAAGGAAGTAAACAGGGAGTTTGAGGAGTACAAGAGGATAACCTACGAGGAGTTCAGGAAGTTTAAGAGGGAAGTTTTAAAATACTGGGACAAGTACGAGGACACCACAAGGAAGAAACTCGTCCAGTACTCCGAAGACCTGAAGGTCAAAAGGGTCTTTGACTTTGAGAAGGGTGAGCTCCGCATAGAGGTCAGGGGGAGCAGAAGGGAGCTCAGGAGAAAGCTAAAGAGGGAGCTTAGGGACTTCCTAACTCAGGATAAGAGGAAAGCCTTCAGCCGCGACCCGGTACTCACAGGTATAGAGAAAAGGGTTAAGGGACTTAAGTACGTAAAGAGGGCGTCGGTGGACAGAGAGCCTGTTCTCGCTCCTGTTGTTTTTGGAAAGACTAAGCCTTCAGGTTCAGAGCTGGAGCGCGGGATAGCGAATTTGATGTCCCGGGGGAGTATCAGGGTAAAGAAAACCGCCAAGGGCAACGTCAGCGTTTTCAGGGTGAAGATACCTCCAAAGAGGGTGCTCAGAAAGGCAAAGCTCTATAAGCCTGTCGTAGTCCGCGAGTCGGAAAAGTGGAAACTCTCCTATCCTTTGATATTCGCGATAATACACACCGAGAGCTACTTCAACCCCCTTGCAAGGTCTCACGTCCCAGCCTACGGACTGATGCAGATAGTCCCCCATACAGCAGGTAAGGACGTGACCAAGTTCCTGTTCGGGCGTCCCAAGATACTATCTCCCTCCTACCTATACAACGCCGAGAATAACATAAAGACGGGGTCTGTCTACGTACACATGCTCTACTACAAGTACTTCAAAGGTGTTAAAGACCCTGAGAGCAGGCTCTACTGCACCATAGCAGCCTACAATACCGGACCGGGAAACGTTGCGAGGGCTTTTGTTGGTTCAAGAAATCTTAAGCGTGCCATAAGGGTCATAAACAGGCTTTCCCCGCAGGGCGTTTACAGCGTTCTCATGAGAAATCTGCCCTACAACGAAACAAAAGACTACCTGCGTAAAGTTTCAACCAGAATTGCCGTTTATAGAAACCTGTAAGGTAAGGAGGTGAAATATGAAGAAGGCGATACTTTTGGGAGCGCTGTTTTCCGTAGGCAGCTCTTTTGCGGTTCCCCTTGTGAATGCTGAGTTCTCCGTAGGTGCCATGAGCCACGACCCCTCTGGGTACATACAGTACCAAGGTGATAAGGTTGATGTTAAGGATGGTTTTGGTTTAGAGAAGGAAACAAAGCCCTTCGCGAGGGCGAAGGTAGAACTTCCCATAGTTCCAAACCTCTACCTTCAGTACATACCCATGAAGTTTGAGGGACAGAAGACAAGGACATTTACTTACGGGGGTTACACCTTTTCAGGAGACGTAAAGACAGACGTAAAGCTTGACCACTATGATGTAGGGTTGTATTACAACATACCTCTTGTTGGTACAGCGACCGCAGGGTTGCTTGACCCCGAGCTTGGTATTAACGTGAGGATAATCAACTTTGATGGTAAAGTTACGGAACTTTCAACCAACCACACAGAGTCAAAATCGGTCACAATACCCGTTCCCATGGTTTATGCGGGTCTTGGACTCAATCTCCCCTTTGTCTCTCTCATAGGTGAGCTCAGAGGTATAACCTATTCGGGAAGCAAGTACTACGACATAACCGCTGAAGCCAGACTCAAGCCCATATCCATACCCGGCATGGCTTCCTTCTTCGTTGGGGCTGGATACCGCTACGAGAGACTGGAGCTGGACGACGTTGGAGACGTGACCGCAGACATAAAGATCAAGAGCCTCTTCGCCAACGTGGGTGTAGCCTTTTAGAGGACTGCTTCGCAGTAGTTCTTGAAGTTCTCAAGGAGCCGGAGTCCTTTGCTCTGGCTCTTCTCTGGATGAAACTGTACAGCCCAGAGGTTTTCTTTCTGAACGGCTGAAACGAAGTATATCTCGTAGTCGGTTTTGGAGGCTACTATGCTCCCATCACGGGGGACAACGTGGTAGGAGTGGACGAAGTAAAAGAAATCCCCGTCTTCTATGCCTTCGTATAAACCCTTTTCCTTCTCTATCCACACCTGGTTCCAGCCTATGTGGGGCAGCTTGACCCCGGGGGGTAACAACACCACCTCTCCCTCAAACACACCTAAGCCCTTAGTCTCTCCGTGCTCGTAGCTCTTCTCAAACAACAGCTGAAGACCGAGACATATCCCCAAGAAAGGTTTTCCCTTCTCTATGTGGAACAGGAGGGGCTTTATTAAAGACAGCCTCTTGAGGTTTTCCATAGCCTTCTTAAAGGCTCCCTGACCGGGGAATACGACCACATCAGACCCCTCTATCTCTTCGGGGTTTGATGTAACGGATACGTGCCTGAAGCCAACGTATTCCAGAGCCTTCTGAACACTGCGGAGGTTTCCCATTCCGTAGTCAACTACGGCAACCTTCATATACCCACTCCCAGCGAGGCGAACCAGCTGAGCTTGTCAAGGACGAGCAGTAGCCCGAGGGATATCAGGAGTATACCCCCGACGAACTCAACCACTCCAAAGAACTTGCCGAACTTCTTGACGAAGTTCAGGAACAGAGAAAATAGCAATCCCGCCACCAGGAAGGGAACTCCGAGACCGAAGGAGAATAGCAGGAGCATTACCGCTCCCTCCCTGACAGTCTCCTGCTGGGAGGCTAAGAATAGTATTGAACCCAGTATAGGACCTATACAGGGCGTCCACCCGAAGGCGAACACAACACCTATTACAAAGGCACCTATGTATGACGCCTTCGTCTTGGCTTCCGTCTTGAGTTGTCTGTAGAGATACTCGTGGACTCCAAAGAGGTAAAGGGTCAGCACTATGGCGAGCGCACCCGTGAGGCTGAAGAAGGTCTCCTTCCCTATAACCTTGAAGAGGTAAAGGGCTGTTATGAAGGACTGGACGCCTATGAGCTCTTTTAGAAAGTTTGGTCTGAGGAAGGCTCCCGCGAAGTGGAGCCCGAAGAATATGACCAGTCCGCCGCCGACCTTGGCAATCTCCGTCTGGTAAGTCCTTAGGAACTGTCCTATGAAGGAGGCTCCCGCCCCTAGCATGGTGAAGACTATGGAGAATCCAACGACGAAGAAGAGGGTTGCGAGGAATATCCTCACGTTGAAGAGCCTCTTCTCCCTCTGAACCTCCTCTATTCCAACACCCGATATATAGGACAGGTAAGCCGGTATTATGGGTAGGACGCAGGGTGACAGGAAAGCTAATACCCCTGCTATGAAGGCACCCAGGAAAGTTACTTCAAGCATGGCTATTAAATTATATATCCCTATTCTATAAGGACTATCGTAAAGGACATATCCTCTTCAGGGTTCTTCTCACGGTAAAGCTCAAGGAGTTTCTCAGCGCTCCCCTCCACGTCCTCGGAGAGGACGTCCTTTATATCTTCATCGCTCAGGTGGTTCACAGCCCCGTCCGATATGAGAAGGAATATATCCCCCCTGCACAGAGCGCCCTCCTCCGTTAGAACGTTTAACTTCCAGTCTATACCCAGCACGGAGACCTGCTTCCTGCCGTTCCTTAGTTCTATCTGATCACGGGTGAGCTGTTTTAGGCTGCCGTCTCTGAGGAGGTATACCCTTGAGTCCCCCACGTGACCGAGAACGAACCTCCCTCTGGAAAAGGACACCACGCTGAGGGTTGTGCCGGTTATGTGTCTGTCGCCCAGTTTGGCTATCTCCTCCATTATCTTGAGGTTAGCCCGCTTGAAGAACTCCTCCATATCCCCGGACGAGCTGAAGGGTCTGTACCTTCCCACGAGCTCAACGGCTTTGCTGGAGGCGAGCACGGCTCCCTTCCCCAGTCCCATTCCGTCCGCCACCGCAAAGGTATCTTCGGAGCAGAAGACCCTGTCGGCGTATGTTTCGGGGTTTCGGTAAAACTCTCTCGCTGCACACTTCACGCAAGACCCTCCTCTACAAGGTATTCCTTGAGCTCACCCGCAGTCCTGAACCGCTTGGTGTAATCCCTCTCAAGCAGCTTCTCTATAAGGGACTTTACCTTTGGAGAGACCCCCTCCGGGGGTGTGTATGCACCTTCCTTGTTCCTCCTGAGCTTTTCCTTCCTTTCCTCTGTGTGAAAGGGGTCTCTCTGGAATAGGGTGAAGTAGAAGAGACAGCCTAAGGAGAATATATCGCTACTCCTGTGTATTTCACCCTTGAAAACCTCCGGGGCGATGTAGCCAAGGGTTCCCTTAACGTCAAGGATAGAGACCGAACCTCTTATCTTGAGCAGTCCGAAGTCTCCCAGCTTCCAAACTATGCTCTTGAGGACTTTCTTGCCGAAGACGTTTTCAGGCTTTATGTCGCTGTGGATGTAGCCCCTGCTGTGGAGAAAGGCGAGCCCGTTGGTTATGTTCCAGAGAACTTTAAGGGCTTCCTTCTCTGAGAGACCTCCTCTGGAAAGCACATACTCTTTAAGGTCTCCCACGTCCATGAGCTCGTACAGAACGTACAGCTCACCCTTGTCCTTTTTGTACAGGTAGCTCTGGAGGGATATTATGTTCGGGTGGTTGAGGAGTATCAGGGTCTGGGCTTCTTTCCAGAGGTACTCCACTCCGTAGGGGTTTGATGCCACCTTAAGGGCAAGCACCTTGCCCCTGTACCTGCCCTTCACCCCCCTGACCTTGTATACAACTCCGAAGTCCCCGCGCCCTATTACGCCCAAGACTTCGTAGTAACCTAATATGAGGTCGCCTTCTTTGAAACGCGGTGTAAGTTCCTCCATGGTGCTCTATAGAGTGCAGAGGTTCTTAAAGATACTCCCTGCTCTGGTTTCCATCAACCTTTAAGAACGCCTAGAATTCTCTCAACCTTCTGCAGGTCTTCTTCAAGCTCCTGCTTTATCCTCTTCTCCTTCTCAACAACCTCTGGAGGTGCCTTCTTGACGAAGTTTTCGTTGGAGAGCTTTTTATTTACCCTCTCAAGCTCCGTCAGGAGCTTCTCTCTCTTCCTTTCGTAAGACTCCGTCAGCTTGTCCACATCAACGTGACCTTCCACGGAGAGGTATATCTCAACGTCCCTTGAGAAGGTTGCAAGAGTGTTTTCAGGTCTTTCGGAGACTTCCGAGAACTCCTCCAGCCTTGCGAGGTTGAGTATGTGGGCTTTGAACTCTTCTATCACGGACTTTGAGAGCTCGCCCTCAGCCCTGTAGAAAGCCCTTAGCTTCCTGGAAGGTTCTATCTGTAGGTCTGCCCTGAGGGAGCGGACAGCACCTATTATCTCCCTGAGTCTGTCCACCCTCTCCCTGTCCTCCGGGAACATCTCTTCCTGTTTCTTCTCGGGGAAGTCCTTCAGGGATATGCTCTCGCCGTCGCTTGAGGGCAGCTTATGCCACAGCTCTTCTGTTATGTAGGGCATGAAGGGGTGGAGTATTCTGAGAGCCTTCTCAAGGACGTAGTGGAGCGTGTAGAGCGCAGTCGTTTTTTCAGAGAGTATCGTAGCCCTCTCCTTTTGGGCTGCTTCGTCCTCACCTTCGGGGAGCTCCCTGTATATCCTCTCTTTGGTGAACTCTATATACCAGTCACAGAAATCAGACCAGAAGAAGTCGTATATAGCCTGCGATGCCCTGGAGAAATCGTAGGATTCCAGAGCCCTGTTTACCTTTTCGGCGGTTTCGTTCAGAAGGGTCATTATCCACCTGTCCTCGGGCTTCAGGGGAGCCATGTAGGGGAGCATCGTGGCGAAGTCATCGGGGGTGTTCATCAGAACGAAACGCGTAGCGTTCCATATCTTGTTGGCGAAGTGCTTGTATCCCTCAAACCTCTTCTTTGAGAGCTTTATGTCCCTGCCCTGAACCGTGAGTATAGCGAGGGTAAACCTGAGGGCGTCGGCACCGTAGTCTTTTATCACGTCAAGGGGGTCTATGACGTTGCCTTTTGTCTTGGACATCTTCTGCCCCTTCTCATCTCTGACGAGGGCGTGGACGTAAACGTCGTGGAAGGGTATGTCCTCCATGAAGTAGGTGCCCATCATGATCATCCGGGCGACCCAGAAGAATATGATGTCAAAGCCCGTGACCAGAAGGTCTGTGGGGTATAGGTTCTTGAGGTCTTCGGAGCTTTCGGGCCAGCCAAAGACACCGAAGGGCCAGAGAGCGGAGGAGAACCAGGTGTCCAGGACGTCCTCCTCCTGCTTTAACCTTTCAGAGCCGCACTTTTTACACTTGAGGAGTATCCTCCACTTCTTGCTCCTGCTGTCGTATCTGTATAAACCCCTCGTGGACACCCCCGGGGTGAGCATAGCCATAGGGTTTGCTTCCTGCGTGAAGAATAGCCTGAGGGAGTGGGCGTCCACCTCCGTGGAGTGGTATCTGTGAAACACGAACTTCTTGTAAAAGTCAAGGACGGTCATCTCCGGGTGGACGAAGTTTGGAGAGTGAAGAACCTTCTCTATCTCCTCGGGCGTGAACTCTAAACCTATCTTGCCGTCCGCTATTAGGTTGAATATCAGCTTGTCGTAAACCCTGTCAAAGTCGTCGTCGGTGAAAACGTTAGCTTCACTGCAGTCCTCGCAGTACCATACAGGTATCCGGTGCCCCCACCATATCTGACGGGAGATGCACCAGTCTCTCAGGTTGTACATCCAGTCCAGGTAGAACTTCCTCCACTGCTCCGGTATGAACTTAACCTGCTTTTTGCGGACCTCCTCCTTCTTCTCTCTTTCCACCTTTACCTGTATGGACTTCTGGACGGGTTCAAGCCTTGCGTTTCCCGTCTCTATAACCTGAAGGAACTCGTAGCCTTCATCGTCCCACCTGTAGAGGTTCAGCCTGTTTCCCTCAAAGGCGAGGAGGTATCTACCTCTCTCTACGCTTGACTCAACGCCCTGTCTGATTACTGATATCTCTCCGTTGACCCCTATCAGGAACTCAAGCCCGGAGGGCTTCCTCATGAACTCGTAAGTGAGCCTTTTTGCTGTGTCTATTACTTCTTCCCTTCCTTTGGGGTAATAGATGTAAGCGAGCTCTCCTTCCCTTATGCCCGTGAGGAACTCAATGCCCTCGTTGAGCACAACCACCGCCTTGGTCTCACCGCTGACCTCGTCGCTAACGGGTATGGTTACGGTTAGACCTTCCACTTCAGCGAACTGAACGAAGAGCTCTTTCTCCTCTCTCTCCTCTATGCCCTCCTCCACAACCTTTATGGACACGTCCCTTATGGCAGGGTCGGACACCTTGACGAACCACTGCCTTGACACCATAGGCTCAACCACCGTCTTACACCTGTAACACCTGCCGACTGCGTGGGTGTGTTCCTCCTCCTTCTCAAGCAATCCCAGTTCTCTGAGCCTTTCAACTATCCTCTTCCTCGCCTCGTACCTCTCCAGACCTGCGAACTCACCGGCGTTCTCGTTCATGAAGGCTCTCTCGTCCATAACCTTGACGAAGGGGAGGTCGTGGGCTCTTCCCATCTCAAAGTCGTTGGGGTCGTGGGCTGGGGTTACCTTGACCGCACCTGTTCCGAACTCTGGCTTAACCCTCTCGTCCGCTATTATGGGTATTAGGTTGTCTATCTCCTCACCCGAGAGGGTCTTCCTCTTCCACTCAACGAGCGGGAGCCGGAGCCTTTTACCCACAAGCTCCTTGTACCTCTCGTCCTCCGGATTGACCGCCACGGCGGTGTCTCCCAGCATGGTCTCCGGTCTCGTAGTGGCTACCGTAACGAAGCCCGAGCCGTCCTCAAGGGGGTACTTTATGTACCAGAGCTTCCCTTTCTCCTCCTCGTGTTCAACCTCAAGGTCTGACAGGGCTGTTAGGTCTTTGGGACACCAGTTGACTATGTATTCGCTCCTGTATATGAGCCCGTTCTCGTAGAGTTCCCTGAACGCCTTCCTGACAGCTCTTGAAAAGCCTTCATCAAGGGTAAACCTCTCTCTCTTCCAGTCCACGGAGACACCGAGCTTCTCAAGCTGGGTTCTTATGGCGTTTCTTGACTTTGGAACCCACTCCCAGACCTTTCTGATAAACTCCTGTCTCCCGAGTTCCAGCCTGCTTTTGCCCTCCTCCTGGAGCTGCTTATCCACAACGTACTGGGTGGCTATGCCGGCGTGGTCAAAGCCGGGCACCCAGACAACCTGCCTGCCCTTCATCCTCTGCCAGCGGGCTACTATGTCCTGGAGGGTTGAGTTGAGGGCGTGTCCCATGTGGAGTGAGCCCGTAACGTTGGGGGGAGGTATGACCACCGAAAACTTCTTCCGCCTGTCTGGTTTCTCAACGTGGTATATAGCCCTCTCTATCCAGAACTTGGACCATCTATCCTCTATCTCGCTTGGGTTGTAATCCTTGAGCTCTTTCATGGGAAGGATATTATAACTTAGGGAGGTCAGGGGGTTGTCCTCGCACCGTGGATCTTTCCGGCAGGGCTTATATTATTCATTCCTATGAAAGTTGGAGTTATCAGCCTCGGCTGCTCTAAAAACCTCGTTGATTCGGAGATACTGCTTGCGAGGCTGAAGTCTGCCGGCGTGGAGCTTACATCGGATATTGAAAGTGCAGACTGTATAGTGGTCAATACCTGCGGTTTCATAGAGGACGCGAAGCGTGAGTCCATAGACACTATACTTGAAGCCATAGATACCGGCAAGAAGGTTCTCGTTATGGGCTGCCTCGTTGAGAGGTACAGGAAGGAGCTTGAAAAGGAACTCACGGAGGTTGAGGGCTTCTTCGGGACACAGAGCTGGGATGAGATACTCAAACACCTTGGTCTCCAGCCAAAGTACAGCGCACCCTACAGGCTTCTCACAACTCCAACATCCTACGCTTACGTCAAGATAGCTGAAGGTTGTAACCGCCTGTGCTCCTTCTGTGCCATACCCAAGATAAGGGGAAGGCATCTTTCAAGACCTGTTGAGGATATAGTTTCCGAGGTGAAAGACCTCGCTTCGCGAGGTGTTAAGGAGATAGACATAGTATCCCAGGACACCACTTACTACGGGAAAGACCTTTACAGGGAGTACAGGCTAACGGAACTCCTGAAGGAGCTTGAGGAGGTGGAGGGTATAGAGTGGATAAGGCTGCTGTACCTGTACCCTACTGAAGTGAGTGACCAGCTCATAAGCTACATAAGGGACTCAGAGAAGGTGCTCCCTTACTTTGACATGCCCATACAGCACATATCCAGCAAAGTTCTGAAGAGTATGAGGAGAGGCTACGACGAGGGCTTTGTAAGGAGGCTTATTGAGAAGATAAGGTCTGAGATACCCGAAGCTGTTTTGAGAACCACCCTTATAGTGGGCTACCCGAACGAGGACGAAGAGGACTTCAGAAGGCTTTTGAACTTCGTTGAGGAGGGACACTTCCACTGGCTCGGGGTGTTCACCTACTCGCCGGAGGAAGACACGGGCGCCTTTCCCCTGGGAGACCCACTTCCACAGGAACTCAAGGAGGAGAGAAAGGAGACCCTCATAGAGGCTCAGAGAAAGATCACGGCAAGGAAAAACGCCTCCCTTGTAGGTAAGAGGTTCAAAGTTATAGTGGACGGCTTCTCCAGTGAGTTCTCCTTCGTCCCTAAGGGCAGGGCTTACCTGCACGCCCCCGAGGTTGATGGAGCCGTGTATATTGAGTCGGAGGAACCCCTTAAGGTCGGCGATCGGGTTGAGGTTGAGATAACACAGGCTACGGATTACGACTTAGGCGGACGGGTTGTATAGCTTTATAAGAATATATTGATATAACTTAATGTTCGTGCTGTATAAGAAATTAAAAAGCATGATGTATCGGCTGTGGGGGTTAAAATCCTTGAGTAAGTAATCCTTACAGGGAGGTAGGAATATGAGAAAGGCTTTACTTATAGGTGCCCTGTTCTCAACGGCAACGCTGACCTTTGCTACGAACGGGGATAACCTGATAGGCTTGACGCCTGCATCAAGAGGTATGGGTGGAATAGGTGTTGGTGCACCCGTTGGGCCCGTTGACTCGGTGTTCAGAAACCCAGCATGGATGAGCGTAATGGAGAACAAGTTCACCGTTCAGTTCGGTGGAATACTGTTCATGCCGAAGGTGAAGGCAAGGTACAAGAATCAAAGCGCAAGCATAGAAACTGGGTACGTAAAAAGCAAGGCAGACACTTTTATGGTTCCAGAAATAGGTGTAGTACACAGGATAAGTGACAGACTCGTTTTTGGTCTTGGTGCCTTTGGTGTCTCTGGAATGGGTGTTGACTACAGGGATAAGAATAGTGCACTCGCGCAGATGCATACTACTTTCCAGTTTATGAGAATTATTCCCGCAATATCAGTGCAGGTAAATGAGATGATCTCTGTTTCTTTTGCTCCTCACATAGCTTGGGGTTCTTTAGATATGGGAGCATTTATGTTGTGTGATACTAATGGAGATGGTAACCCTGACGTTGATTGTAATGGAAGCGGTGGTATAGATGCTGGTGATGTGTACAATGCTGGCGGCGGACAGTCGCAGGCTCTTGGGCTTGGATTCCAGGTTGGGGCTTCGCTGAATTTTGGAGACTTCTTATACGCAGGTATTACATATCAGTCACCGGTAAGCATGAAGTATAAGAATGTATTTGACGCTAACCCGCCGACTACACCTGGAGCTTACGACTTTGATGATTTAAAGCTTCAACAGCCCCAGGAAGTTGCACTTGGTATAGGTGCTGCACCTCTTGATGGTCTTAAAGTTGGTCTTGATGTTAGGTGGATAAACTGGAAAGATGCCGATGGCTACGGAGATTTCCAGTGGGATGATCAGTGGGTATATGCGATAGGTGCTGAGTATAAACCTATGGAGAAGCTTGCTTTAAGGATAGGTTATAACTACGGGAAATCTCCTATAGATGGAGGAGACAAGGGTACCACACCTCCATCTTCCCCTAATATACTAAACGCTCCATTTTCAGATTTTAATATCGCTTGGTTTAACCTTATAGGGTTCCCAGCCATAACAGAACAGCACATAACCTTAGGTGCAGGGTACGAATTCACCAATACCTTTGCCGTTGACTTTTCCTATGTCAGGGCGTTCGAGAAGAAGGTAGAAGCCTGCGCTCAGGGTAGTAACTGTAATGTTCTGGTCGGCGCCAAGAACGCTCAAGACTCCATTTCCGTTGGTCTGAACTGGAAGTTCTAAGAAATCTCTACACCCCTTCCCGGTTGGGAGGGGGGTCCTTTTTACTCACCTATTATCTTTATGATCACCCTCTTTGGTCTCTGTCCATCAAACTCCGCGTAGAAGACCTCCTGCCAGGGTCCAAGGTCTAATTTGCCCTCTGTTATGGGTAAAACTACCTGCAGGTGGACTAAGAGGTTCTTAAGGTGGGCGTCCCCGTTGTCTTCACCTGTTAAATGGTGCTTGTAGTCCTTTCTGAAGGGGGCGAGCTTTTCAAGCCACTCCCATATATCGTCGTGCAACCCTTCCTCGTCATCTTGAACTATAACGGCGGCGGTGAGGTGCATCGCAGAGACCAGACAGAGCCCTTCCCTGACGCCGGACTCTTCAACCGCCTCCCGGACTGTGTCAGTTATCCTTATGAGCTCTCTTCTCTTTTCCGTTTTGAAGGTCAGGTATTTGGTGTAAGCCTTCAACTTACCTTGAGTTCCTCAAGCTTTCCCTTTATATTCCCGAGCTCCTTTTCAAGGGTCTCCACCCTCTCCATGACCTTGGGGCAGTAGAACACCTCTCCCTTGGACACGTATTTAGCTCTCCTCTTGAGCTCCTTTATCCTTCTCCTCGTTCTTCTTAAGTCTCTCAGGTAGAACCACCTCGCGAGTGAGCTTGCCGTCTTGAGAAGGTCTTTTCCATTAGCCCTGAGCTCTCTCTTGAGCCTTCTTCTCTCCTTCTGTCCTGCGTGGAAGGAGAGTAGCTCAACCGTCTTCTTGCCCTTGCCTTCCTTTACGACGCTCTCCATAACGTCCTTGAGAGAACCCTGAAACTTCTTCTTGCTCTTTCCTATCTTTACCCAGAGCTCCATCCTCCGACCTCCTTAGGAGAGAGTGCATATTATATCACAATGGTTTATCATACAATCCATGGAGCTCAACCTTTCCAGAGAACAGGCGAAGAAGCTTTCCTCCGAATACAACGTCATACCTCTGTATACCGAGTTGCTCGCGGACGTGGAAACACCTCTCTCTCTCTTCCTGAAGCTCAGGCGTCCAGACCGCTTCAACTTCCTCCTTGAAAGTGCCGAGGGCGGAGAGAAGTGGGGAAGGTTCTCCTTCGTGATACTGGGTTCTTCCTTCTACGTTAGGACGAAGGGCAGATACGGTGAGGTATACAGCAGGGCGAGGGTTGATCTCTTTGAGAGCGAAGACCCTGCGGGTGTTATAGACAGAATAATAAGGAGCTTCAAGCCTTACAACGACCCCAACCTGCCGAGGTTCTGGGGAGGGCTGGTGGGCTACTTTGCTTACGATGTGGTCAAGTTCTACGAGCCTATAGGGGACAGCAACCCCGACCCGGTAAAGACCTACGATGTTTTCATGGTTCTGACGGACGTTGTGGTTATACACGACAACCTCACGGGTAAGATAAAGGTGGTGTATCCCATTCTCACCGACAGAGGGGTTGAGGAGGAGTACGACAGGGCTGTTGCTTCCATAGAGGAGGTCGTGAAGACGCTCTCTACGGGGAGGGCAGAGCCGATAAGTTTCTCTGAGAGGGAGCCTAACCTGTCCGTGTGGCGTTCAAACTTCACGAGGGAAGAGTTTGAAAGGGTTGTGGAGAGAGCGAAGGATTACATAGGACAGGGAGACATAATCCAGGTAGTCCTGTCCCAGCGATTCAGGAGAGAGTTCAGGGGAGAACCCGAGAACATATACAGGGCTTTGAGATATCTGAATCCTTCTCCCTACATGTACTACCTGGACTTCAGAGACCTGAAGGTGATAGGCTCTTCACCGGAGGTTCTCGTCCGGGTGGAAGGGAGGCGCATAGAGACGAGACCCATAGCGGGAACACGACCGAGGGGGAAAACTCCGGAGGAGGACAAAAGACTTGAGGAGGAGTTGCTCGCAGACGAGAAGGAGAGGGCTGAACACCTCATGCTCGTAGACCTCGCGAGGAACGATCTGGGCAGAGTATCTGAGATCGGCAGTGTGAAGGTTGAGGACTTCATGAGGGTTGAGAGATACTCCCACGTGATGCACATAGTCAGCGATGTTGTCGGAACTCTTAGGGAAGGACTTTCGGCTCTGGACGTGCTCAAGGCAACCTTCCCGGCGGGAACAGTCTCGGGAGCACCAAAGGTCAGAGCTATGCAGATAATTGAGGAACTGGAGAGGGAGAATAGGGGCATATACGCCGGCTCGGTAGGATACATCTCCTTTCAGGGCAATATGGACATGGCTATAGCCATAAGGACGGCGGTGCTCAGGGACAGGGAGGTTTTCGTTCAGGCTGGTGCGGGCATAGTGGCTGACTCTGTTCCGGAGAGAGAGTGGGAGGAGACCCTGAACAAGGCTAAAGCCCTCATGAAGGCGGTTGATATGGCAGACCTGCCTTAACACTCATCAGTACTCTTCCCCGCTCCACATCTCGGGAGTAAATCTCACCACACGGTTCCTGCCCTCTTCCTTAGCCCTGTATAGGGCTACATCCGCAAACTTTATGCACTGCCAGAACTTGCCGTCGCAGTCCTTGGGAAACTCTGAAACTCCTATGCTAACGGTCTTCTTTATAACGCCGCCCGATATCTCTATGACCTTGTTCTCTATAGCCCTCCTTATCTTCTCGGCAACCTTCTTAGCCGTGCCCTCCCTCACGTCAACGAGGAGCACCAGTATCTCCTCCCCGCCGAAGCGAATCACGTAGTCCGCCTCTCTTACGCTGCTCTTTATAATGCTCGCTATCTCCTTGAGAACCCTGTCCCCTACGTCGTGCCCGTACTTGTCGTTTATCTGCTTGAAGTAGTCTATGTCTATCATTAGAATTCCCAGAGAGGTTCCCCTCCTCTTCACCTGGGCGGAGAGCTTATCGGCTATCTCGTCCAGGAACCTCCTGTTGTAAAGTCCCGTTAGCTGGTCTATGTAGGACTGCTGCTGGAGGAGCTCCATTAGACTCTTGGACTCAAGCACGGGAGAAGCCTCCTGCAGATACCCCTTTATGTAAGGGATGAGCATCCTGACGAACACGTCCATGTCCTTCTCGTAGACTATCTGGACTACGCTTCCGACCTTACCGCCTATGTTCACGGGTATGCAGTAATACTGGAGACCGCTCGTTAAACACAGGTCGTTGTGGGCAAACCTTGGACAGATACAGGGAAACTCCAGCGAGTCCACGTCCTCGCCGGTTCTCTTTGCCCTGCACTCGTTGGCATCCTCCAGAATTATGTTGGAACACCACATACTCTCCCCGTGGACTGTGACCACGTGCATTGAGTTCTTTCTCTCGTCAACTTCGTATATGGAGAACTTGTCAAGGCTCATGTAGTCCGCAAGGACTGTCTCTATCCTCTCGTATATGTCAGCCTTCTTTATGTCCTGCTCTATTGTCCTCTTGAAGTGGGAGATCTTAACGAGCTCGTCCACTATCTTTTCCGTATCCTTCAGGGCGTTCTCCGTTTCCATAACGTTGTAGCCTATCAGCATGGAGACCTTTTCCCTTATCCTGTTCAGCATGGAGTTCAGTTGCTCACCGACCCTGTTTACCACCTCCGCGATCTCTCCCGCCTCGTCGTCAAGCTCCGTCTCAACCGTATCCCTGAAGTTGCCCTCCTTGAAGTTGTTGAGCACCCTCTTCACGTCGTTGAAGAGCTTCCTGTAGGGCTCAAAGTACCTGACTATCACTATGAAGAGCACCACGAAGATCCCACCTGCGGTGGCTGTGTAAACACCAAGGAGTAAGAGGGCTTCGTTCCTCTTCTCCGTCAAGTCCATCGCGAGGCTGACCGCACCGAGGACTTCTCCCTCCTTAACCTGATGACACTGGAGGCAGTTCACCCGCCCTGTGGAGGTAGCTTTGTAAGGTATTACGAGCTGGTAAACCACCCTGTCTCTGTCCTCAAGGAGTAAGTTCTTTATCTTTCCCGTTTTGAGAACTTCCTTCTCAAGGGGGTTCTTTGGCTCTTCCTCGTCCATACCCTTACCGAACTGCTTCTTCACAGCCTCGCCCCTGATGACCCTCACGTACTCAAGCCCGTGGGTCTCCTTTATCTGCTGCAGGAAGAGGTCTCTCCTGTCTATAACTCCGAGAACCATATAGGAGGTCAGCGTGTCCCTGACTATCTCGGCAACGGTCATGGCGTTTTCCTTGGAGCTATTTATTACGCTCTCCCTGAAGAAGAAGGCGACTATCCCTACCGTCAGGACGAAGAGGACAAGGAGAAGCAATCCCGTCTTCAGAATAAGGCGTCCCCTCATTCCCTTGAACATACGATTACCCCGCCCTCATAATTTTACTCCCCACTCTGGGGCTTAGGCTCGCCGTGATGGTGCAGTTGCTCAAGCTCCCTCAGGAAACTCCTCTTAAACTCCTCCTTGAACTTGTGGGAGTAGAAGGCTATCTTGACCGTATCCCCCTCTATCCTGACCCAGACCTTCCTGTGGACTGTATAGAAGGCTATCATCATGCCGAGGACGAGGATTATGGAGCCGAGCCAGATTATGTTAGTTCCGGGGTGGAAGGAGACCTGAAAACCCGAGTAGAACTGGGGAACGAAGCCGTCCATGAAGAAGACGTAAGGGAAGTCCTCCAGCTCCTCAGACTGGGAGTAGAGCAGCACCGTTATCTGGGGGTCGTAGACGAGGGGAACGTTGTAAGCTTTTCTGTTGAGCAGGACTTTGAGCACGACCGCGGGGGCGAGGTCTCCCTCAAGACCCCTGTCGGGGTTCTGTATGTTGAGCACCACCCTCTCTATGGACACGAGCATGTCCTTGAACTCAACCACCTTGCCGCTCCCTATGGTGAACTTGCCCACTATAGCTCTGTGAGCCTCTTCCTCCTTCTCTGCGAGCCTCTTGTCAACGACGACAACCCCCATCTCCTTGACTCCGCCCGTGAGTCCGTAGGAAGCCTGAAATATCCTATAGCTCTTGAAGTCAAAGGGCTTGTTTACCTCAACCACACCCTCAGCCACCTTCTTTCCCGAGTTCAGTATCTCAATCTTGCTCCTGTAGGAGGCGACCGCATCCTTGAAAGCCTCGGCCACCTTTATGCCCTTCTGCTGAGCCTCTTCACCGTAGGTTATTATCCGGAACTCCTTCAGGTGAACGGCGAAGGGAAGCCTGACCCTTCTGTCCTCCGCACCCACGAGCATTATGTCGGACGTATCACCCTCGGGGACGGGCAGGAAGCCCCTTATACCGAAGACGGCGTCTATCAGAGCACCCGCCATTATGACGAGCAGGGCTATGTGAACTATGTAAACGCCGAGCCTTGAAAACCTGCCTTTCTCGGCAAAGAGGTATATCCTGTCTCCCTCTTCCTCCTTGAACACCTTGAAGCCTCTCTTGAGAAGCAGGTTAACGATCTCGTGAGAATTTTGGGTCTTCACCGTGAGGGGTTTAAGGCGTTTCTCCGCCTTATCGTCAAGTTTGAGTATCCTCTCGCTACCGAAGGTCTGTCTCCATATCCTCGGAAGCCTCTTTATTGAACAGACTGTAAGGTTGACGGCAAGGAGCACTATGAGGGCTATGTAATACCAGGAGTGGAAGACGTCATTGAGCCAGAGCTTCCAGAACCACACAGCCTTTGTGGGTCCGAACTGGTCAAGGTAGGTTTCAAAGGGCTGGAGTTGCTGTATGTAGGTGGAGCCCAGCATGGAAAATATGCCCAGCAGGAGCATTATGAATATGGCGAGTTTCAGGGAGGCGAAGAAGTCGTAGAGGAAGCCGAAGAAGTTCCCGTGCTTCCTGTAGTCCTTGATTAAGTCCTTCACACCCTTGTAAAGGGTAGCTACAAGACCTGTGAGGAAGAGCAGCCCCGACACACCGAAGAGGCTCCAGAAAAGGAGCCCGTACTCGTCTGTATGGAACAGCCCGTATATTACTACCCCCGAGAACAGTATGAGGGTGGCTACAAAGAACCCGAAGGATTGAACGATAGAAGCCATAGTTTGAGCTTTATATTTTAACCTCTTCTCTGTAGGTATCAACAACCTTTCTCCTTATGTCCTCAAGGAGCTGTCTTGAGAGTATCTCTACCGCATCGTAACTCCTGTCCCCGAGCTGTATGCTGGGCATCTGAACGTAGAAGCCTCCGTGTTTGTTCTTCATGAGCTTCACCGCCTTTATGAGAACCTCTTCCCCCAGCTTAACGTCGGCGTAACCCACAAGACCCCCCTTCCTCCCCGGAAGCTCAAAGGGATAGAACTTAACCACCTCAACCTTTAGCATAGTGATTTAAGATAATACTCGTAATGCTCTTCTTCAAAAAATCCGAGGTAGAAAAGAGGGCAGAGAAGGGTGATAAGAGTGCCATACTGGAGCTTCTGAGAAAAGGCAAGAGAGACAAAGCCCGAAAGCTCCTTGAGAGGCACGAGGAAGACCCGGACCTCAGAAAGGTTCTCTTTGACCTTTACCTGGAAGAGGAGAACTACATGCAGGCTTACCGCCTCCTGGAGCGATACGGGAATGAGCTCGGGAGTGCTGAGGAGAGGGGGCTCGTTTACGAGAAAGCGGGAAACTACACCAAGGCTGTTGAGGAGTACCTCAAGGTAGGGAGCTTTGAGAGCCTATACAAGGTGGGCGGTATACTCAGCGCCACGGGACAGAGGGAGAAGGCTCTTGAGGTTCTTGAGAGAGCTCTGAAGATAGCTCCACCCTCTAAGAGGGAAGAGCTTGAAAAGAAGATATACGAACTGAAGAAAGCCCTTGGGCTCGTTGAAGAGAAGAAGGAGAGCCTCCTTGATAAGTTAAAAAAAGGTCTAAGGAAGACTAAGGAGAGCGTAGAGTTCGGCATAGTCTTCAGGGGCAGGAAGGTTGACGATGAGCTCTTTGAAGAGCTTGAGGAACTCCTTGTGAAGGCTGACGTCGGCGTGAAGACTGCCGTGAACCTCGTTGAAGACCTCAGGAAGACCGCCATAAGGAAGAACATAAAGAGCTCTGAGGAGCTCAAAGAGATCACCAAGGAGAAGGTCAAAGAGCTACTCAGGGGCTGTGAAGGCAAGTTAAACCTCCCCACAGAAAAAAAACCCGTGGTGGTTCTATTTCTCGGGGTAAACGGCTCGGGCAAGACTACCACCATAGGTAAGCTCGCCCACAGGTTCACAAAGGAGGGCAAAAGGGTTCTCCTCGTCGCTGCGGATACCTTCAGGGCTGCAGCCATAGAGCAGCTGGAGGTGTGGGCTCAGAGGTCTGGTGCGGACATAACCAAGAAGCACGAAGGTGCAGACCCCGCATCGGTCGTTTACGAGGGCGTTGATAGAGCCATAAGGGAGGGACACGATGTAGTCCTGATAGACACCGCAGGCAGGCTACATACCAAGGAACCCCTGATCCAGGAACTACGCAAGGTCAAGAAGGTTATACAGAAGCTCGCACCAGAGGAACCTTCTGAGACCCTCCTCGTCCTGGACGCAACCATAGGGCAGAACTCTATACAGCAGGCAAAGGTCTTCAAAGAGGCGGTTGACATAAGCGGCATAGTCGTTACCAAGCTTGATGGCAGCGCCAAGGGTGGAGCCGTGATAGCGATATGCCGGGAGTTGAAGATTCCCATAAAGCTCATAGGTGTGGGAGAGGGCATAGACGATTTACAGCCCTTCAGCGTTGATGAGTATGTTGATGCCCTATTTGATTGAAGCCCGTGCTATAGTTTTAAAACAAGGGAGGTAAAGGTATGCCAGCGTACGACCCCTTTTCTTACATGTTTAACCTGCTGTGGTTTATGTTCATCTTCTTCCTAATTCTGAGCCCCTGGTTCAAGAAGATGTCCATTCAGAGGGCGAGGGAGGCTGCCATAAGAACGATAGAGGAGAAGAGGAAGAGCAGGGTGATCACGATGATACACAGGCAGGAAGCGATGGGCTTCCTCGGGATACCCATATTCAGGTTCATAAACATTGAGGACTCCGAGAGGGTTCTCAGGGCTATAAGGATGACGCCCGACGACATGCCCATAGATTTTGTGATCCACACTCCGGGAGGGCTCGCCCTCGCTGCAACCCAGATAGCGAATGCCCTCGCAAAGCACAAGGCACCCGTCAGGGTCATAGTCCCCCACTACGCCATGTCCGGTGGAACCCTCATAGCTCTCTCCGCTGACGAGATAATAATGGACCCCAACGCAGTTTTAGGTCCAGTAGATCCCCAGATAGGGCAGATGCCCGCCGCCTCCATACTCAAAGTGCTTGAGAAGAAGGAGCCCAAGGACATAGACGACCAGACCCTCATACTTGCGGACGTGTCCGAAAAGGCTATAAGGCAGATGAAGGAGTACCTCACCAACCTCCTGACCTCAAAGGGTATGGAAAAGGAAAAGGCGGAGAGGATAGCCGAAGAGCTCGCCGTTGGAAAGTTCACCCATGACTACCCCCTTACGGCTGACTACCTGAAGGAGCTCGGACTGAACGTTATAACAGAGGTGCCTGAGGAGGTTTACGCCCTCATGGAACTCTACGAACAACCTGTAGGCGCCCAGCCCCCTTCCGTTCAGTACATACCCGTTCCTTACAGACAGCCCGCACAGGGTTCAGGGGTTAAAGACTCTTAGAGGCTATGTGAAAAGCCCACCTGTAACCTGTGTAGAGCATGAGGACGCTTCCCAGGAGACCTGCAAACACGAGGGCGTAGAGTATCACTATCTGGTAAAGTATGGCATTCATCGGGTCTGCCCCTGCCATGAGCATACCCACGGCTACACCGGGAATGTGAACGAGCCCTGCCGCTTTCATAAAGTTTATCTTTGGTATCAGAGAAGTCCTCAGGCTGTCCACGAAGGCTTCCTTCATAGCGAACCTCAGAGTGGCTCCGAGTGCCACCTTAGCTTCTATCTCCTCCCGTCTGTTCCTGACCTCGCCCAAAAACCTGTCAAAAGCCAGAGTTATTGAATTGAGGACGTTGCCCACTATCAGACCTCCAAAGGGTATCAACTGGTGAGCCTCCGGCTTAAGGATTCCCACTGAAAGAAGCGGCGCCACAGTTGTAAAGGTTGTCAGAGTTATTGAGAGAAAGCTCGCCAGCAGAACCTCCCTGTGCCTCACCCTCTCGTAGGCTATAAAGGCGGAGACAAAAGACATCCCTAAAATCACGAGGGAGAGCTCCCACAGGGACTCTAACCTCAAGAGGTACTTCAGCACGTACCCGAGAAGTACAAGCTGAAAGGCGGTTCTCACGGAGGAAAGGAATATCTCCCTCTCGTTTCCAAGACCTTCTCTGCGGGCTATCAGTATTGAGAACACGATGAGGGCGTAAGAGAGTATGAAGATGTGCTGTTCCATAGAGCCTAATATTTTCCAACATTTCGGGGTTATAATTAAGAGCGTGTTATGGGTTCTTGGCAGGGAATAATAAACCAGTACAGAGAATTCCTACCCGTAAACGAGGAAACGCCCGTCGTCACCCTGCTGGAGGGGAACACACCACTCATAGAGGCTCCCAACCTCGCGGAGGCTATAGGCTTCAGGGGAAAGATATACCTCAAGTATGAGGGCTTGAACCCGACAGGGTCCTTCAAGGACAGAGGCATGACCGTGGCAATATCCAAAGCTGCAGAGTCGGGTAAGGAAGCGGTCATCTGCGCTTCAACGGGGAACACCTCAGCCTCTGCCGCAGCCTACGCAGCGAGGGCTGGCATGAGAGCCTACGTGCTCCTTCCCAAGGGGGCGGTCGCTATAGGGAAGCTCTCTCAAGCTATGATATACGGGGCTAAGGTTCTCGCCGTGAGGGGAACCTTTGACGATGCCCTCCACATAGTCAGGAAGATAGGTGAGAAGTATCCCGTTGAGATAGTTAACTCCGTGAACCCGTATCGGATAGAGGGACAGAAGACAGCCGCCTACGAGGTTTGCGATGTGCTGGGGAACGCCCCCGACTATCACTTCATACCCGTTGGCAACGCGGGTAACATAACAGCCTACTGGAGAGGGTACAAGGACTATAAGAAGGCTGGCAGGATAGATAAACTCCCTAAGATGATGGGGTGGCAGGCGGAGGGTGCCGCACCGATAGTGAAGGGCTATCCCATAAAGAACCCCCAGACTGTAGCCACCGCTATAAAGATAGGTAACCCCTACAGCTGGAAAAATGCCCTTAAAGCCGCCGAGGAGTCAGGAGGGAAGATAGACATGGTGAGCGACGGGGAGATACTGAACGCCTACAAGACGATAGCCTCAAGCGAGGGTGTTTTCTGTGAACCTGCCTCGGCTGCGAGCGTTGCCGGTCTGATAAAGCTTACGAGAGAAGGATTCTTTAAAGGTGGGGAGGTGGTAGTATGCACCCTGACGGGTAACGGACTGAAAGACCCGGATACAGCCATAAGGGTGTGCGAGGAGCCTATCACCGTTCCTCCCCAGATAAGTGCCGTGGTGAGAGAGCTTGGCTTCTGATGGAGTGGGTATACAGGGAGATAGAGGGGGTAGGAAGGCTCCTGTTCAAGGAGGGGCTCGTAAGCGCCCGTTCCGGCAACATAAGCAGGGCTTTTACGAATGACCTGTTTATAACGCGCACCGGCTCAAACTTAGGTGCTCTCAGGAAAGAAGACATAATAGAGCTACCCCTCGGAGAGGAGCACATACTTGATGATAGGGCTTCCGTTGAGCTCCCGGTGCACAGGAGGATAATCCTTGAGACGGGTACGTCCGCGGTGGTTCACGCCCACCCAACCTACACCCTGCTCATCTCTTACACTCTGGACTCCATAGTTCCAGTGGACTCAGAGGGAAGGGAGATCCTCGGCAATGTTCCCGTGATTGAGCTTCAGAAACCCTCGGCATCGGAGGAGCTTGCGCGTGAGGCTTCGCGGGTGCTAAAGAGCTCTCCCGTGGTGGTTGTCAGAGGTCACGGGGTATTTGCCTGCGGTAGAGAGCTCTTCAGGGCTTACAGTCTTGTATCAACCTTAGAGCATTCCTGTAAAATACTCTTTCTAAAGGGTCTATGAACCAGGAGGTATGTAATGGCTGAAGAGGTTGTCTATAGAGGCTGTAAGTTGCCGCCCGACCTGTACTACGACATAGACAATCAGGTGTGGTTCAGGTTGAACGAGGACGGAACTGTAACGGTGGGTGCCACGGACATAGGGCAGGCGAGGGCTGGAAAGATAATAAACATAAGGATAAAGAAGCCCGGAAGGCACGTTCCCAAGGGTAAACCCTACGCCTCCCTTGAGAGCGGCAAGTGGACAGGACCAATACCTGCGGTTATAGAGGGAGAAGTGATAGAGAGGAACGAGGAGCTCTTTGACGACCCGGAGCTCATAAACGACGACCCCTACGGTAAGGGGTGGATAGTGAGGGTGAAACCCACAGACCTGGAGAGAGACCTTAAAGACCTCGTTACCGGAGATGAGGCTATTCAGAAGCAGAAAGAGTACATAGAGAGGGAAAACGTGAACTGCGGAGAGGAGCTCGCCCAGATAAGCAAGAAGTTCTACTCCTGAAGTCTTCTCTGGCAGATTAAGAATAGGGGAATGGATAAGAGCTGAAGCAGGGTTGAGTACACAACTACATAAAGGACTCCTGCGGAGTACAGGAAACCCATGAGGGCGTTGCCCAGAAAGATGGAAACGCCAAGGAAAAAGTGAAAGAGTCCGTAAGCCCTACCCCTCTCTTCCCTTCTGGTGAGTTTAGCTATGGCAGAGCGCATTATGGACTCCTGAACCCCAAGGCTTATGCCCCAGAGGGCTATTCCCAAATACAGGGCTGAGGAGTCTCCCTTAAAGAGCAGGAAAGTAGCGGGCACTCCAGCAAGGACTCCGATAGAGAGGGCGTACATACCTATCCTGTCAAAGAGGAACCCGAAAGCCAGAGCTGAAAGGGCATCAAGGAGCATGGCTGCGGAGAATGCGAGGGGAATGGAGGGATCCGACATTAGGTCGTTTTCTCTCCAGTGGAAGGCTACAAGGGGGAACTGAACGAACCCAAGGGACAGGAGTGAAGAGCCAACGAGGTAGAGGTAAAATACAGACCTCGGGCTTTTAACTTCCTCTGTAACAGCTTTTGGTTCCAGAAACTCACCCTTAGCCTTCAGCAAAAGGAGCATCGCAAACACGGAGGGGAACAGCAGGCTTAGAAAGGTTACCCTGTAGTCTGAGCTCAGGGAAAGCACCACCGCCACTAAGAGGGGTCCTAAAACCGCACCCACCTGGTCAAGGAACTCGTGTATCCCAAAGCCTTTTCCGTAGCCAACTTTCTGCGTGGCAAAGGAGAGTATGGCGTCCCGTGAAGGGGTTCTGATAGCCTTTCCAAGCCTCTCGGTCAGCAGGAGACCGGCTACCCACATCCAGCTTTTAACCAGCCCCATCAGAGGCACAGAGAAGAGGGTGAGGGCATACCCGGACATGGTGAGGAACCAGTAAGCTCTCGTTCTGTCAGCGAGATAACCAAAGAGTAGTCTGAGGGAGTAACCGAAAAACTCTCCTCCTCCAGCCACTAAACCCGTGACCACGCTCCCGGCTCCGAGAACCGATAGGTAGGAACCCACCACGCTCCTCGCCCCTTCGTAAACGACATCTGAGAGCAGGCTGACTATTCCCAGGAGAACTACAAGCCGGTAAGCTCTACCCCTTTCCAACCCTCTCCCTCACGAAGTCAAGGAGCCCTTCCACCTCAAGCTCAAAATCAAGGGCGAAGAGGTTCTCAACGGCAGGGAGCTTCACCATGTCCTTGGGGGTGGTGATGTAGGTCTCTCCCTCCTTCAGAGAAAAATCCTTGTAGGTGTAATGATCCGGAAAGCTCAACCTCTCCTTGAGTCTGAAACCGAGCCTTTCAAGAGACCTGAAGAACTGCTCGTTGCTCCCGAGCCCCGCAAAGGCGACAACTTCTCTATCCTTCAGAGTTTCAAGAGGGACGCGCTCAAAGCGCGTGTTTAAAAGATGTGTGAAACGTCTGAACATCTTGAACACGGGCTTTTCCCCAAGCTCAAACTCAAAGGGTTCTATGTCCTGGTAGGATAAGACCACAGCGTCCGCACGGGAGAGGTTCTTTAGGGGCTCCCTCAGAAGTCCGGCGGGCAGGAGACTGTCCGTGAGGTCTCGCCTTCTGAGCAGGACTATGTCAAGGTCTCTGTGAAGTCTTCTGTGCTGGAAGCCGTCGTCCAGAACTATCAGCTCAGCACCCAGCCTCTCAACAGCGAGGAGACCGCCCCTGTACCTGTCTTCGGAGACAACCACTGACGCCGATGGTAACAGTTTGGCAAGTAGGTAAGCCTCGTCTCCCGCTTCCTCAACCCCAACCTTCAGTTCTCCCCACTCCGAGACCACGAGCGTCCCTTTGCTCTTCCTCCTGTATCCTCTTAAAAGAACCGCCACCCGAAGGGTCCTTCCAAGCTCCTGAGCTAAGCATCTGACCAGAGAGGTCTTCCCCGTCCCACCTGCGGAGATGTTGCCCACCGAGACAACGGGGACGGGGAGTTTTTTTCTCTTCAAGATGTCCCTGTCGTACAGGAGGTTCCTTAGATTAACCGCTCCGCGGTATATAAGGGAAAGTGGGTAGAGCAGAAACACACTAAAATATTAGCACCATGGAAAGGGAAAGGCTAAAAGAGCTCATAAAGGGACGCTCTCTCAGGGTGGCTGATGAGCCGGTCTTCAAGCTCTCTTCTGGAAAGCTCAGCAGGTATTACATTGACCTCAAGCAGATAACCTTTGACCCGGAGGGTGCCTACATAGTGGGAAAGCTCATGTACGAGCTCGTTAGGGAGTTTAACCCAGACGGCGTGGGAGGTCTTACCCTCGGAGCCGACCCGATAGCCTACTCGGTCTCTTTCGTCTCATACATGGACGGGAACCCTATAAAGCCCTTCGTGGTCAGGAAAGAACCCAAGGGGCACGGCATGGGAAGACAGATAGAGGGTCTGCTTAAGGAGGGTAGCAGGGTCGCTGTGGTTGAAGACGTGGTAACCACCGCTGGTTCTTCCCTTAAGGCTGTTAAGGCTTGCAGGGAGGCAGGTTTTGAGGTTATCGGTGTATTCACCATAGTGGACAGGGAGGAGGGAGGAAGGGAGAACGTTGAGAAGGAGGGGCTCGCTCTCTATTCCCTCTTCAAGCTCTCCGAGCTGTTATGAGAAGGAGATTTATTCTTGAAACCGTCAGGAATCTGTGAGTTGGATTAATAGTAGGTTCCCTTATCGCCCCTATCGCTAAACCCATGACGGAAGACGATGCTATTTATGTCATTTTTGTGCTCACTGCTGGCTTGATACTTATACTATCTTATACAAAGGAGAAAAGGATGAGTGATATACAAATTTTTGCCTTAATCGGTCTTATAGTATTCATCTTTGCTCTTGGGTTGCTCTGGTTCAGTCTAAAGCCGGAGAAGTCCGTTTCTAATTAACTCACGAGCCTATATCCTATACTACTTCCATGCTCGGGATACTCCTCGCCCTTCTCTCCGCCTTCTTCTGGGCGACCAACGACATATTCAACAAGAAGAGCCTCCTTAGAGGGTACGATGAAAACTTCGTCCTATGGATAAGGTTCCCTGTTGGCGCTGTACTACTTCTTCCTCTCGGACTCTACTTCTGGGAGCTCAACTTCACGGTCATCTGGACGACCTTCGTCTGGCTACCTCTGGAAGTGGTTGCCTCGGTATTCTTCATAAAGGGGATAAAGTACGCTCCCCTATCGGTGGGAATGCCCTTCTTCGCCTTCATGCCCCTATTTTCTGCCCTCTTCGGGTTTTTCCTCCTGGGAGAGAGGATAAGTGCGGAGGGTTTCCTCGGTATAGTCCTCATACTCCTCGGCTCTGTGGTTATAACTGGTGGTTCTTTAAGGAACTTCTTTAAAGCGAACAGGGGGAGTTTATATATGCTCCTCTCTGCCATGCTCTTTGGCTTCAACGTTGTGGTGGGGAAATTCGTGATAATCCAGAGCAATCCCTTCTTCTTTTCTTGGTACTACTGTCTCGTTATGAGCCTCGGATTGATTCCCTTCGTGGGGGTTAGAGAGCTCCTAAACAGGAAAAACTACAGAAATCCCCTGAACCTGCCTATGGGGATATTTTTCTCCCTGGGTGTGGTCGCCTACACCACAGCCCTACTTTACACCTTCACCTCCTACGTTGCTTTGTTAGAGAGGCTCGCGATCATACTTGACGTCCTTTACGGGAAGCTCTTCTTCGGAGAGGAGATAAGAAGGAGCTTCTGGGGAGCTTTGCTGAAGGTTTTAGGAGCCGTGCTTTTGGGGATTTAAAAGGAGCCCCCAAGGGGGCTGAGGGAGTTATTGAGTACTTACTATTACACCTATGTCAATGTAGTAATTGCCTGTATTATCCTTAGATATGGCAAAGTAATACTTGTCTGTTGGATCATAGAAGACATGAACTTTATTGGTACTTCCGGTAGCATCACAATTTCCTGTGTTTGAGTCATAATTACCAACCGTAGCACAGGTTAGCCCTGGATAGTTATTACCATTACAATCCTGGTCAAACTGTACAACAGCACAGTAAGTATTCCCTCCACCCTGCCATACATACTGCCACTGGTTGTTCTTGTATTCCAGTTTGGACGTTCCGAGTTCGGGGGAATTGTTTGTTACATCGTATGAAAAGTACTCTATGTTGTATGTTTTAGTATTGTCAAATTCACTAGCTACTGCCACCTTCTCAAGACCTATTCCAAAACCGCTACCATCAGCATAATCAACCACTATTGCCTTTCTGTTCGTTCCAGGCTTTACGTAAACCCTAACGTCAACTCCATCATTGCTGGGGTTATAACTACTACAATTGGATATACCGAGCTTGGCCTGTATAACTTTATTCTGTGTATCCAGTGCCCAGCATCCACTGCCACTTGTGTTACTGGTTAGATCATAATAAGTAAACGTCCCATCATTATTTACGGTCAAGTCTGCTAATATTAACCCTGTTGTTTTGAGTTCCAAATATATATAGTTACCAACAACGCTGGTCTGTGTGGGATCAGCGCTGTGCTGTAAACCAATTATAAGGGCAATGTTGCTACCCTCTTTAATAGCAGCCAGACCTAAATTGTTAGCAAGGAGCATATCTGCGACTTTTTGCCCGTTTTGCAAAACCTTCCAGAAAGTTTGTCCGTTGTTGTAAGCTTCTAAATCCGCAGTCCCTGAGCATGTTCCACCGCACCATTGGGTAGCCCAGTAACCTGTAAATTCATACGTAACTTGGTTGTTGTTTACCGTAAACTTAGCGTAATCTCCCTGCGCGGCAGCACCTATATACGTGCCGGATGGTGCTGTTTTAGACGTAGAAGTTGAAGTTGTATCACCCCCCCCCACCTCCTCCGCATGCTACAAGCAGTGACAGGCTGGCGATCCCTGAAAGCAGTGCGAACTTCTTCATACTCCTACCTCCCTTAAAATTGTTTGTCTTAGTTTAGCAGAAAGAAATCGCTGTTTGTCAAGGAAATTTACATTACCTAATGGGCGTTCATTTACCAGAGTTTAAATACTCGTTCTTATACCTCACGTAGTTCTCTGCAGACTCCTCTATAAGCTTTATCTCTTCACCTTTCAAATCCCTCACCACCTTTGCAGGAACTCCCGCCACGAGCACACCTGAGGGTATCTTCTTGTTGGGGGTTACCAGCGCCCCAGCCCCGACGAGGACGTAATCCTCTATCTCTACCCCGTCCATTATTACAGCACCCATCCCAACCAGTATGTTGTTTCCGAGAACGCATCCGTGGAGTATGACCCTGTGCCCCACGGTGACGTTGTTACCTATTATCGTGGGATGGGTGTCGTGGGTGACATGGACAACCGAGTTGTCCTGGATGTTCGTCCTCTTACCTATCCTTATGTAGTTCACATCCCCCCTCACCACGCTTCCGAACCATACGGAGGAGTCCTCCCCGATTTCAACGTCCCCTATGACGTAAACGTTGTCCGAAAGGTAAACTGAAGGATGAACCTTCGGAAATATACCCTTGTAAGGCTTTATCACTGCCATCGGATTAAATTATAACCGTGCCCGTAGTTGAACACAGATGGCTTGAAGCTCTGTTTAGCCCTGAGAAGGCGAAGGAACTAAAGCGTTCGGACAAAAATGAGTTTCTAAGGGCGGTCGCATGGTATAAAACCTTCAAAAACGAGCTGTCCATATACGGGATAAAGAACGATGTGCTGGAGGAGTTCATCAGGTCTCAGGGGGATAAGATCAAGGTTGATAAAAACGACCTTAAGAAAAATCTGAGGAGGTTCAGAGAAGCCCTTTACTATGAGACACATATACGAGGAGCTTGCAAAGAGTCTTGCTGAAAGGAATCTGAGAGCACGAATTATCGCGGTCGGGAGGAGTGCCCTTGAACTTTATGGGATAGAGGCTCAGTACACACAGGATATAGACTTTGAACTTATAGCAGACGAAGAGGTGTGGAATGAGATAGGGAGGTTGATTGAGGGTTTGGGAGTGAGAGCGGACTACGGTGAGGACTTTGACCGCTGGAGTGTAGTTCCCATGCCAAAGGGTTACAGGGAAAGGGTGGAGTGTGTGATAAAGTTCGGAGATGTGGAAATATGCGTGCTAGACCCTGTAGATTATGTGATAGCAAAGCTGAGAAGGGGGACTGCGGAAGATGAAATGGATGCGCAGGCGGTTATGAGGAAATTCAATCTGAGCAGAGAAGATATTGAGGAAAGGCTTAAACTCGTAAAGCCAGTCAAGGACGTTGAGTTCTTCCTCTTCAAGAAACGGATGGAGAGCTTCCTCTCAGGTGCTTCCTGATCCACAGGAGTGAGCTCACCCCCACGAGCAGGAGGGTCATGAGGAAGGCTACAGGTAGGGCGAGCTTCTCGTTAACCCTGTTTACCGTATCCCACACAAACAAGAAAAAGAGATAAAAGCCGTAAAGGACGAAGATGAAGGAAATAACCTGCCATACCTTCCTGAGCAGCTCCTTAGGGTGCATGGAAGTATTCTAATACACTTCTCTCCTGTGTCCTACCCTGATTATAAGTATCAAAGGCTTATCCTTGTCTTCTTTGTAAATTACCCGGTAGTTACCAACCCTCAACCTGTAAAGACCTGCGTGTTTACCTTTGAGGGATTTTATGTTGTTTTTAAGCGCCTCGGGATTGCTTGCGAGAATATCCAGCTTCTCTTTGATCAGCTTCTGGACAGGTCTGTCCAAACTCCTGAACTCTTCGTAGGCCTTCCTGAGGAATTCTATTCTGTACATTCTTTATAGGTCAAGATTTCTGTAAACCTCCTCCGCAGGTATAGTGTCTGTTTCACCTCTTTCAAGTTCTTTTAATCTTTCCTCTGCGATCTTGAGGTCAAGGTAATCAAAGTAAAAGGTAAGAGCCTTCTCAATGATCTTGCTCTTCTTTTCTCCAAGCTCGGAGCTGAACCTTTCCAGTTCGTGGGCAAGTTCCTCATCAAGGGTTATGTTTAATCTTTTAACCATGTGTGTAAATATACACATTTTTTGTGTGTATTCAATCCAGATTTATCAGGATAAGAGCTGGAACGGATGCCATCCATGCTCACTTGCCCGGGATCTCACCTGCTTTTGTGAGGGTAAGCTTGGAAAAAACGGAGCCCAAAAGCTCGTGGATAACGGTCGCTCCTATGACCACGTTCACGAGGATAGAACCTACCTCCTTGAAATTGGGGTTCTGGTAGACAAGTAGGGCAAGACCTATCACTATCCCTCCCTGCGGAAAGAGGGCAAAGGCGAGATATTTCTTAACCACCTGCGGTGCATCGGACAAACTACCTCCCAGGTACACACCCACAAACTTACCCGCAAACCTGCTCACCACGTATAAGATCACAAGAGGCAAGAAGGATATAAGAACCTTAAGGTCAAGGAAGGCGGAACCAACCACGAAGAAAGCGGTGAATATCAAGTCCTCTATGTAGTTCTCCAAGGGCTTTTCAAACTCCTTCCAAGCCTCCCCCAAGTTGGCTATAGTCACACCCACACTCATGGTGGAGAGAAGATCATCAACATCCAGCAACCTTGCGACGGCAAAGGTGAAGAAGAGAACACCCACGCTCAGGGTAACAGCCTCCTTGCGGGCTTTTGCAAACTTCCCCAAGAAGAACATAACCCCACCCATCAGCACACCCAAGGCTACTGCACCTAAGACCTGAAAGGCAACGCTCCCCAGCACGGAACCCAAGTCCACCGATACGCCCGAGACCAGCGCAAGGGCAACCGAGAAGCCCAAGACGAAGTTCATTATCCCAGTGGCATCGTCCAGAGCGGAGACACCCAAAACGCTGGTGGTGAGAATTCCCTTAGACCTGTATTCATGAATGACCGCCAAGGTGGCGGTGGGATCCGTGGGAGAGGCGAGGGAACCGAATATTAGGGCGAGGGCAACCGCCATGGTCGGGTCGTAACCACCCAGCAGGTATAGATAAAGCCCCATGGAGAAAGCTACGAAGATAAAGGCAAGCTCCGCTTCCCCGAGGGTTATGAAGGCTATGCTCCTGCCGAGTCTCCTGACCCTCTTCCAGCTCAGGCTTGATCCTATCAAAAAGGTGATTATGGAGAGGCTCGCATGGGTGACCACGTCCGCATTCTCAAGGAAGTTCCTATCTATTATTCCCAATACGGAAGGGCTCATGACTATGCCGGCGAGTATGTATCCGCTCACCCTCGGGAGCTTGAACAGGTTGGCTAAGTTACCGAAGATGTAGCCTATCAGGAGGATAAGTCCAAGATGTAATAGAACCCCTCCCCTGTGCAGGATATCTTCCATGGGATCAGTTTACAGAAAGGAGTCTCTTCAGCTGGTTCTCAACTATGAAGGAGAAGGCGGCAGGTAGCTTAGAGACATCTTCCACGCTAACACCGGTTCTGTCAAAGTAATCCTTCACTAATTGGGTGGCGCTCCCGACCCCCACGCCCACTATGGGAAACTTCTGCTTCATCTGGAGTATAAAGCTCTTTAGCTCCTCTCCCCTCATGCCCTTGGTGGGCTCCCCGTCGGTGAAGAGTATGAGGATACCCTTCCTGTGGGTGCTCTTTATGTAAAGCTCCAAGCTCTCAAGACCTATGTTTATAGCCTTGCCCAGATCCGTTCCACCGCCTACGCTTGAGATCAGCTCCATTATCTTAGCCTTGGCGAGTCGGTAGTCTTCTTCAAAGTCCTTGAGGTCGTACACATTCTCGTTGAAGACCTTTATGGAGAAGGGCATCTTGAGTTTGTTCAGAACCTCCGAGACCAGTAGCAGAGACCTCAGAGCGTTTACGAACTTCTCCTCCTTCTTCATGGAGGTGGATATGTCTATGAGTAGCTCAAAGGCGAGGTCTTTCCTCTCGGGTATCTCCCTGCGGGTGTATATCTTTCCCCTCCTGATGGGTATCTCTGTGGGTATCTTCTTGAAATTGAGGCGCTTTCCCGACATGTAGCTCCCGCCCCAGTGTTCCTCTTCCTCCGGCATTAGGTTGTCAAACTTCCTACGGAAGTGCTCAACGTAAGGGAGTATGCTCTTCATGAGCATCTGGTATTTTTTGAACTCCTCCTCGGTTAATCCGTGCTCCTTGCGATACTTCCTGTCCATCTCGGAAAGCTCTTCATCGTATATCTCCTGTAGCTTCATGCTGTTGGACATGGCGTCTTCTTCTTCCCAACCTTTGAAGATGAAGGTCAGAAACCCCCTGTGCTCCACGTCCACCTCAAGGGTCTTGGGAAGGAAGTTCTGCAGGAATGCTATGTCCTTTTCAAGGAGGTCAAGGTAACTCATCTGCTTCACGTAGTCCTTCATCCAGTCCTGCATGGAGGATAAGACTTTCAGGAGCTCTTTCCTCTCCACCTCCGGTATGTCCACCGATGTTTTGTCTTTGTATTGGTGTATGAGGGTTTGGTAGCTTTCGGGCAGCTTTCGGAGTATATCGGTCATTATCCTGCCCCTGTGCCCGTCCTCCCTCTTCTTTCCCCTCGCTTCGTCCAAGAGGAGGTCTATGTAGTTGAGATCCCTCGCCTCGTCCACCAAGACCCTGAACTTAGGCCAGAGCTCCTCCATCACTATGTCGTAGGCGGTCTGGTAGTCTTTTTCCTTTATGTATTCGTAGAAGGTCTTCTCCATGCTGTCCGTATAGTGCTTTATTTCCTGAGAAAAGGGAGCCTCTTCACCCAGCCACCTGTAAGCGAGGGATAGGGCGAGTTGGTGGTGCGGGTAGATGGGCTTTATGCTCTCAAGGAGTTCTCTGGTTATTGTCTTGAGCCCGAAGACCGCAGAGGGTATCTCCTCCACTATCCTCTCCTTGGACTTTATGTTCTCAAGAACCGCATACAGGCTCAAGAAGGAGGTGGGAACGTAGCCAGCCCTGAAGACCTCCCTCTGACCCAACCTCCAGCTGGGAAAGTGGGTAGTGAAAAGGTAGCTTATCTCATGCCTTATGGAGTTTATGGCGTAATCGTCGGTCTTTCTCAGGAACTCTACCACGTTGAAGACCACGCCCCGTGGCGTCTTGGCACCGGGAGGTATCTCCTCCACCTCTCCCCTCGCCCACATCTCAAGGACGGGCAGTAGCTTAGGGTCGTATCCCGCACCCCAGCCTTCGTAGGAGGGTTGAACCTCTACGTCGTATTCCTCCTCAAGGAGGTTAGCTATTACCTTCCACCTTTCCTTCATGGTCTTTAAACTACCGCCGAAGGCGGTCTCTTCAATGTTATTGCTCAGTCCTTTTGAGTTTTCTGTAAACCCTCTTTATGCCCTTCTCAAACTCGCTGTCGGTTGTCCTTCTCCGTGATAGGCGGACGAACTCAAACCAGCTCCTCTCCATAAGAACGTAGGTTATGCCCAAGGCTAATATCAAGACCGAGTAACCTATGAGGTCTGTGTAAGAGAACCTGTGGTCAAACATGGCTATCACTATCTCCCTGACCACGAAGACTATGCCCGCTTCAAGCATCTGGCGTTTTCGTATGCGCTTGTACTCTATGACGTCAAGGAACACCCTGAAGAGTTCTATAAGGACGAAGAAGTTGAGGATGTTCTTTATCAAGAGCTTGAAGGCTTCCTCGTGCTCTAACCTGAACTCACCTTCAACTATGTGGGCGGTAAAGAGCCTGAGATCGTAGAGGATTATGAAGATGGCGGTTATCAGTGTGAGTATGATTATGGGAACGGTGAGTATGACGAGAAGGTTCACCACCTTGTTGTAGAACTCAAGGGCATTTCGGGAGAATTTGTCGGAGAAGAGGAACTTCATAGGGAAAATTTTAAAGGAAAAAGTAAATTTGTAGAGGGAGGGCGGCGATATGCTTTACCTTCTTTCCTTGCTCGTGCTGACGGTGTTTGCCTTCGCGGATATCTCCAGACTTCCCAAGAAGGACGTAAGGGGTTCGCAGGATCACCCTGCGGTGGGTAGGGTTGAGGGCTCCAGGATAGCGAACTATACGGTGAAGGACTACGACGTTCTCAGGGTTCCCACGAAGATAGACTACGGCTGGGGAAGAATTAAGGCTTTTAAGGAGCTGGAAGGTAAGGTCACGAGGATATACTACCTGGTTCCCAAGGGCTTGAGCCCTGCGGCGGTTCATAAGGTATACAGGAAAGAGCTGAGCTCAAAGGGCTTCAAGGTGATCTACGAATGTGCACCCTGCACACGCTCAAATGCAACCCTCTTTATGGAGCTTATAAACAAGCTCGGCGAGCCAAAGTGGGATGCCCTTCCTCCAAGGAAATTGAACTTCCTCTTTATGAGGGGCTCATATAAAGATAAGGAAGTTCACGTTGCCCTTTACACCTATACACTCTCAGGCATGACCCAGATAAAGCTCAGGGTAGTGGAGAGTAAGCCTTTGAATCTCGGGCTCAAGGTCGTGAAGGCTGAAGAGATAGAAAAGAGTATAGAAGAGAGGGGGTCGGTATCCATATACGGGATACACTTTGACCACGGCAGCGCGGTCATCAAGCCCGGATCCGAGAAGACCTTAAAGGAGATAGCGAGATACCTGAAGATGAACCCCAAAGCCAGGCTCTACGTGGTAGGACACACAGACGGAACGGGGAGTTACGATTACAACCTGAAGCTATCCCTGAAGAGGGCTGAGGCTGTGGTCAGAAGGCTCGTCAAAGAGTACGGGATAAGCCCAAAAAGGCTGAAGGCCGTAGGGGTTGGACCCGTTGCGCCCGTGGACACGAATAGAACTCCCGAGGGAAGGGCGAGGAACAGAAGGGTAGAGCTCGTAGAGATGTGATGGAGGACTTTTCCAAGGTTTTCAAGAACACAGCTGTTATATACGTGAACTCTAAGGTAGAGTTCCTCCACAGGGTCGGGCTCTCAGTCAGAGTAAATTACGAGAACTCTCTTATAGAGGTTTACAGAGAGGAGGGCAGGGTAATAAAGGGTAGGAGTTCCTCCAGAGGCAAGCTTATCAAGGTAAGGTTCAAGGGAAAGCCTACGCTGGAGGGACTGTGTGAACTCCTGTCCTTAAAGCTGAAAAGCTCAAAACTCACCTTCTTTATAATCTCAGAAGTCTTTGTGGAATCAGGAAGATTCGCAACCGTGACCCAGGATGTAAACCTCACGGAGTTTCTCTTCGAGCTCCCGAGTGGGAAGGTTCTTAGGGCTGAAATGGGAGAGGATCCAGAACCTGTAGCCGAGCTGAGACCTGCCGGAAGTCTCCAGGACTTCCTAAGGCTAACCCCTGATCTGTGGAAGGTTGTAGATAGGCTCGGGCTAACTCACTGAGCACAGCAGGAGAGCTTGGATACGTCCTTGAAGAAGGTCTGGGCACAGAGCTTTATGGACTCGGAGAGGGTAGGATATACGTCAACCATGTCTACTATGTCTTCGAGCTTAAGACCCAACTTCAGTATAGGAACCGCCCTGTGGATTATCTCAGCCCCGTGGGGAGCGAGGACGTGGACTCCGAGAACCCTGTGGGTCTCTTCTTCCACCACCATCTTAACGAGCCCCTCGGTCCTGAAGGCTATGATGGCTCTCGGAACCTTTGAGAACTCCAGAACCCTCGTGTCCACCCTGTAACCTCTCTTGCGAGCCTCCTCCTCGGTCAGTCCCACGCTCCCGAGCTCCGGCTCCGTGAATATGGCGTGGGGGATGGAGAGGTAGTCTATCTTCTTCTTATTCCCGAGGAGTGCGTTCTCAGCGGCTATTCCTCCCTCAAGTGCCGCGACTGTAACGAGGAGCATCCTGTCTATGCAGTCCCCTGCACCGTATATCTCCGGGTTTGTGGTCTGCAGAAACTCGTTCACCTTCACGAAGCCCCTCTCGTCCACCTGGACTCCAACCCTATCAAGCCCGAGGCTCTCCGTGTTCGCTCTTCTTCCCGTCGCCACGAGGAGATGGGTTCCGACAAGCTCAAAGCTCCTTCCACCCTGAGAAATAGTGAGCTTTATCTCTTCTCCGTCCTTTGCCACACTTTCCACTCTCGCGGAGGTGTATATCTCCATACCTTCCTTCTCTAAGAGCTCTCTAAGTCTGCTCCTGAGCTCCGGTTCCTCTCCCATCGCTATCTCGGGTAGAGCTTCTATTACGCTCACCTTTGAGCCAAACCTCAAAAACGCCTGCCCCAGTTCAAGACCTATAGCTCCGCCTCCGATTATAAGCAGGTGCTCGGGGAGTTCCTCAAGGTCAAATATCGTGTCGCTCGTGAGGTAGGGAACGTCCTCTATTCCCCTTATGGGAGGTACAAAGGGGCTTGAACCCGAGGACACGAGCGCCCTGTGGAAGCTCACTTCCCTCTCTCCTACTCTCGCCTTACCCTTTTTCAGGAACTCTGCGTGCCCCTCAACGTACTCTATCTCTGGGTAAGCGCCAAGAACATTCCAGTACTTCTCTTTCCTCAGCTCCTTCAGGAGTTCCTCTTTGAGCTCAACTACCTTCCTGAAGTCAAGCTCTCCCTCTCCGAGCCTCACGCTCGGTATGGGGTTGGACTTAGGAGCGTAGAGCATGTTTGCAGTCTCTATCAGGTACTTGGAGGGTATGCACCCTCTGTTTAGGCACGTCCCTCCTATTACGTTTTCTTCCGCTATCAGAACCCTATTCGCCCCGAGCTCCACAGCTCTTATCGCTCCTGCAAAACCCGCGGAACCTCCCCCGAGTATGAAGAGGTCATAGACATCTTCTTTAGGTATGTAAACCTCGGGAGCTTCCTGAAGGGGCTGTGCGCCGTAGCCCGAACGCCTTACAGCCTCCACAAGCTCGTTTACGTCCATCTCCCCTTCCATCTCTACCTCTGCGTAGCCCTGAGGGAAGTAAACCTTGGCGGACTTAACACCCTCCGCGCTCTCCAGGGCTCTCTTTACTGTCTGGGCACAGTGCTCACAGGTCATCCCCGTGATCTTCAACCTAACCATCTTTAAACCTCCTAAAACTCAGCCTTACCTATAAGCTTTCCCCTGTAGCTTCCAGCCCTGCGTATAGCTTTCAGAACTTCCTCCTCTTTTACGTTATCTTCAACTACTACAACCGCTACGCGGTTCTTCAATGATGTCTTGACCCACTTCACACCCTTGGTTTCAGATATAGCCTTCTTAACCGCTATAGGGCAGACCTTGCAGGTCATCCCTTCCACGTCAATCACCAGAACCTTCTCTGCAAAGCTGAAGCTGACCAGAATAAGGGCAGCGAGCACAGCTCTTCTCATATCTCAACCTCCGTAAATCTTTTCAAGGACGTAGGGGTAAAAAGTTGCAAACACAAGAAGTACGAGGGCAAACCACGTAACCCCTTTGCTGAGCTTCTGAGTCCAGCCCGGCTCCTCGCAGGCACACTCTATAGCGGGCTTCTTGAGCAGCTTCTCCTTGACCCAGTTCTTCAGGTAGAACTTGTAGAGTGAGTATCCGACCGCGATGTAGGCGACTGCCAGGAAGTACCACCTGTAGGGCTCCAGTGCACTCAGAAAGCTAAGGCTTCCTGCAGAGACTCCGAAGACCACGAAGAGGGTTGGGACAACACAACAGGAGGCGGCGAGGAGGGAGGCAAAGGTCCCCACGAGGCTTCCGAGGAACTCTCTCATATCAGCAACCTCCCTTTATCAGCTTCTTAACAGCCTCTAAAAAATCCTCAAGCGCCTTAGTATCCCCCGCTTCAACGCTCGGCTTCACGCAGGACTCCACGTGATCCTCAAGGAGCTTCACCGCCACACTGCTGAGGGCTGACTTCACTGCCGATATCTGAATGAGTATCTCGTCACAGCTCCTCTTCTCTTTGACCATCCTCTGGATACCCCTTATCTGCCCCTCAATACGTGAGAGCCTCCTTAGTAGCTCTTCCATACTCTCCTGGGTCAGATAAACGTCGCACCTCTCCATACCTATACCCCCTATAGGTATATTGTAATGCCCGGGAGTAAAATTTCAACTGCAAGAGTCTCACTTGTCCCCAGAGGTGCTGTGTCATAATTTAGAGCTTATGAGCCTCGAAAAGGTAAGGAACTTCTCCATAATAGCCCACGTTGACCACGGAAAGTCCACCCTCGCAGACCGCCTCCTTGAATTTACGGGGGCTATCAGCGAGAGGGAGAAAAAGGAACAGCTCCTCGACACCTTAGACATAGAGAGGGAGAGGGGTATAACGATTAAGATGCAAGCTGTCAGGATGTTCTACAATGCTAAGGACGGGGAGACCTACAAGCTACACCTCATAGACACTCCTGGACACGTGGACTTCTCCTACGAGGTTTCCCGTGCGCTCGCTGCCTGTGAGGGGGCGCTCCTCCTCGTGGACGCGACCCAGGGGATAGAGGCTCAGACTGTAGCAAACTTCTGGAAGGCGGTTGAACAGGACCTCGTGATAATCCCCGTTATAAACAAGATAGACCTTCCTGCCGCCGAGCCAGAGAGGATCATCAAGCAGATAGAGGACATACTCGGGCTGCCCGGTGATGAGGTCATCCTCGCCTCCGCTAAGGAAGGGATAGGCATAGAGGAGATCCTTGAGGCGATAGTTGAGAGGGTGCCGCCGCCCAAAGGTGATCCAAAGGCTCCGCTTAAAGCCCTCATATTTGATTCCTACTACGACCCATACCGCGGAGCGGTCGCCTTCGTGAGGGTCTTCGACGGGGAGGTAAAGCCGGGAGACAGGATAAGGCTCTTCTCAACGGGCAAGGAGTACGAGGTTACGGAGGTGGGTGCCCAAACTCCCAAGATGACGAAGTTTGAAAAGCTGGAAGCGGGAGACGTGGGATACATCGCCGCATCCATAAAGGACGTGAGAGACGTGAGGATAGGGGACACGATAACCCACGCGAGGAACCCTGTGAAGGAAGCCATACCCGGCTTTAGACCTGCGAAGCCTATGGTCTTTGCGGGTATATACCCTACCGAGGACACCACCTTTGAGGAGCTCAGGGACGCCCTTGAAAAATATGCGATAAACGACTCAGCCATAGTCTATGAACCTGAGAGCTCGCCGGCCCTAGGGATGGGCTTCAGGGTAGGATTTCTGGGACTCCTGCACATGGAGATAGTCCAGGAGAGACTTGAGAGGGAGTACGGGGTAAAAATTATCACCACCGCACCGAACGTTATTTATAGGGTGAGGAAGAAACACACGGGTGAGGTCATAGAGGTAAGGAACCCTTCGGAGTTCCCCGACAACCTCGGTCTCGTTGATAGCGTTGAGGAGCCATACGTTCTTGTTACGATAATCACTCCGAAGGAGTACGTTGGTAACATAATGCAGCTCTGTCAGGAGAAGAGGGGAGAGCAGAAGAAGTTCTCCTACCTTGATGAGAACACGGTTATGCTGGAGTACGAGATCCCTCTTTCAGAGGTTATTTTAGACTTCCACGACAAGATAAAGACCCTTTCGCGAGGTTACGCCTCCTACGATTACGAGTTCATAGGCTACAGACCTTCAGACCTCGTCAAGCTGCACATACTCATAAACAAGAAGCCTGTTGATGCCCTTTCCTTCATAGTCCACAGGGACAAGGCATACAGGAGGGCGAGGCTGATAGTGGAGAAGCTCAGGGAAACCATACCCAGGCAACTCTTTGAGATACACATACAGGCGGCGATAGGGGGAAAGGTGATAGCCTCCGAGAGGATAAAGCCCCTGAGGGCTAACGTCACCGCCAAGTGTTACGGGGGAGATATAACCCGAAAGAAGAAGCTCCTTGAGAAACAGAAGGAGGGTAAGAAGAGGATGAAGCAGTTCGGGAACGTCTCACTGCCGCAGGAGGCATTCCTGAGCGTTCTTAGTGTAGAATAAGAGCATTATGAAGGGGAAGGATAAGTACATAAACATCTTGATAGTAGGGTACGGAGGGAAGAAGGCAAAGAGTTTAAAGGTAAACGTTGATCTGCTGAAAAAGTCCTTGGTTGCGTCTGGGGTGTTTTTGGGGGGACTGTTCGCCTTTTCGGTCTTCTCCTTCTACCAGAACATATCCCTGAGGCAGGAGGTTGCCAAGCTAAAGGAGGAGAGGAAGAGCCTGGAGCTATTGCTCGCCAGAGAGCAGGAGAGGAACAGCTACCTTCAGCAGTTCAAGGAGAAGGTGAAACACCTTGAGGGTAAGCTCGTAACCATAGACAAGTTCCTGAGAAGAAAGGGAATAAGGCGTGTGCCGAGCGGCGTTGGAGGTGCCCAGAACAAGGTTGACATCCTTGACGTTGAGTACGTGAGCTTTCTTCACAGCGAGGCTGACAAGTTTCAGAAGTATTTGAGCAGGGTTCCCTTAGGACCTCCGGTGTGGGGCAGGATAACTTCCCGGTACGGCTACAGGATAGACCCCTTCACGGGTAAGTACGAGTTCCACGAGGGTGTGGACATAAGGGCTCCCTGGGGCACACGGGTCAGGGCTACCGCCGACGGCAAGGTTATATACGCGGGATGGAAGGGTGGCTACGGAAAGGTGGTCATACTAAAGCACGCTTACGGCTTCAGGACGATGTATGCACACCTGTCAAGGATAAAGGTTAAGCCCGGGCAGTGGGTCAAGTCGGGTGATATAGTGGGCTACGTTGGCTCCACGGGCAGGTCTACAGGTCCCCACGTCCACTACGAGGTGTGGAGGTACTCAAAGCGTGAGAATCCAATAAAATACATGTATGTGAGGTGGTGAGATGTTCGGTGGAAAGAAAGAGGTGTTCAAACCCGTTGAAAGCGCGGACGTAAACACTCTAATAGGAGAGGGGTGCACCTTTGAGGGGAACCTGAACCTATCAACCGCTACAAGGATAGATGGAAGGGTGAAGGGCAACATAAGAAGCGAGGGGATGCTGATAATAGGTGAGTCCGGAAGGGTAGAGGGGGATATACAGTGTACCGAGATACTTATACACGGGACTGTGGACGGCAACGTTGATGCCCAGAGGATAGAGCTAAAGAGAGGTGCAACCCTCAACGGCGACGTAAGGGCTGACGTTTTCGTTATAGAAGAGGGGGCTGTATATAACGGGCACTGCTCCATGGGGAGCGCGACCATACCCGACACGTCTGAGATCAAGATCCCTGATTGAGCAACTCCTTCGCCTTCACGAGTTCCGTTATAACTCTGTTGGTGGGTGTTGCCACACCGTACTTTGAACCGAGTCTGCATATAGCCCCGTTTAAGGCGTCTATCTCGGTCTTTCCCTTCTTCACGTCTGCAAGCATGGAGGGGTAGTGGGCTGAGGTTGGCGGTATCAGCCTCTCGTAAAAGACCTTAAGGTACTCTTCTGCTGTCTTCCAGAAGGTCTCTATACCCGCGGAGCGGGTCACTTCAAAGACCTCTTCAACGATCCTGTCCATCAGCTCTCTGGTGTGGGGGTTTTCAGCCAAGGTTCCGTAATTAACCTCAAGAAGTGCCCCGAGGGGGTTGAGGGCACAGTTGTAGATTATCTTGTCCCAGAGGAACTTGTAAACCTCCCTCTCGTATCTGGTGGGTATGCCCGCTTCGGTGAAGGTGTGGGCGAGATCCTTCAGGTAATCCTCTTTAACGATCCCCGCAGGGTCTCCTATCACTACGTCGTCTGCAGAGACCGTTATCCTGATGCTGCCGGGTTCCAAGACCTCGGAGCCGAATATTACCCTCGCCAGTATGACCTTCCCCTCTCCGTAGAGCTCAACCGCCGTTTCGTAGTTGCCGTATCCGTTCTGGGCGATCATTATCAGGGTGTTCCTTCCTACAGCTTCTCTTATGTTCTCAAGGGCTCTTCTCGTATCGTAGGATTTGACGGAGAGTATCACCACCTCAGGGGTTAGTCCGAGTTCGGAGGGGCTCTCCACAGTCTTGACAGGCACCTCAAACTCTCCCCATATACCTCTAACGGAGAGGTTTTTCAGCTTTCTTCCCCTCTTGACGAGCCCAACAGCCTCATGTCCCGCCCTGGTAAGAAAGGCGAAGTAAGAGCTCCCTATGGCACCCACGCCAACTACGAGAAACCTCATTTCACCTTATTATCATCCAGAAGCTCTCAGCCCACCTGTTGCTTTCTGTGTTCCTGCACTTCACGCCTACCCTGTTCCACCTCCGTTTCAGCTTGGGCAGGTTGTCTCTGAACACGAGGGCACCCTTCCTCTTGGCGAGCCTCCAGCCGAGCTCCGTTACGTATATCCTGCACCTGTCGTACTTAGACGGCTCTTTCAGGAAAGCCCCTATTCGCGCAGGCGGGTTATTCTCCAGAAATCCCCAGCCGGGGACAATTCCGTCTATGGGGAGAGGCTCACGGTTTAGCTTCTTCTTGAAGTTTTTCATCTTGCTCCAGCTCCCCACTATAGCCTGTCTCGGTATCCTGTGAATGTCGGTGTTGAGGTCAACGTTGCCGGGATCCTGGGTGAAGACAGCCTCGTAGCCTCTCTCCTTGAGAGCCTCTATAACACCTTTGTTGTAGTATCCGAAGGGTAGCGCGTAGAGCCGCGGTTTTCTCCCAAAAAGCCTCTTGAATCTTCTTTCGCTCAGCTCAAGGTCTTTTATAAACTTGGATGTGTCCTTCATCAGTCCGAAGGGTTTGTGAGAGTACGAGTGGTTCTCAAACTCCGCAAGTCCAGAGCTTCTCATCTCCTCTATCTCTTTTAAGGTAAGGAAATCCGGATACCTTCCCACAGCTTCCATATACAGGAAGACTACAAAGGGGAACCTATACTTTTTGAGGACTCTGAAAGCCTTCATAGTTGAACGGTAGCCGTCGTCTATCGCTATCACAACCGTCTTTGGAGGTATAGGCTTTTTATCCTTCAGAAGCTCAACGAGCTTGCTCATGGGTATAACGTTGTAGTTGTTCTCCTTAAGATAGCGCATCTGAGCCTCAAAGTCCTCCATACTTACGGATGTGGTCGGATACCTGTGGTCGCCGAACCTGTGATAGAGAAGTATGGAAGCGTAATCCGCGAAGGACTCACCGGATATAAGAAGGGTCAAGAATGCAATAATCAAGCTCCGTAAGCCCGTTCTTCTCAATGATTCTCCTGATCTTCTTAACATACTTCTCCCTCTCTATGGAATAGAAGCTCAAAAATTCTGACAGCTCAAGGGGGTCAAAGCTCTTGCGGCGGTGTTTCCTGAACTCGCTGTAAGCCCAGCCAACGTTAACGTTGTATATGTAATCTCGCACAGCCTCAAGTATGGAATCGTACCTCTTGAGGTGAACCTTACTCTCCTTAGCTTCTATTACCTTGCTCTTATCCTTGAAAGCCCACATACCGAAGAGGTTGTTTCCCTCTACGAAGAAGCGTGAGGTTCCCCACCCGCTTTCAACGGCAGCTTGAGCCACCACAAGGCTCGGAGGAACCGGATTAGCCTTTAGCAACACCTCCTCTATGGAGTCCGCCTTACACCTGTCCAGCATGCTCTCAACGAAGTCCCTCTCAGCTCTGCTCAGCTTGTACCTCATCTTCAGCTTCTCAAGGACTCTGGTTAGGTTCTCCCTCGTTCTCACCACTTCGTAGTTGGCTATTAGGACGGAGGGCAAAAGTAGGTCTATGAATCTCTTCTTCCTCTCCGCCGGCTGAAGGGAGGACAGGGATACCACCTTTGTGTAGGTTACCGGTAGCACGGACTCACAGTGCACACTCACTATGTCGTTGGGGGAGCTTAGCTTACGGTAGATCACATCTATGCGGGGGAGCTCTATAAGGGTGACCTGGGAAGAGAGCAGCGCCTTTAGCCTCTGGGTTTCGGGTAGGTAGTTCAGGGACACATACACACTCAGCACTAAAAGAAGCAGCGGTGCAGAAAGGGATAAAGCCCTTCGCATAGCCTTATAATTTTATTAGGTTATGATCCTGAGCGACAGGACTATAAAGGAGCTTATAGACAAGGGTGTCCTCAAGGTTGACCCCTTTGAGAAGTCTCAGGTGCAGTGCTCCTCCCTTGACCTCAGGCTTGGGGGAGAGTTTGCCAGATACAGGGAGACGGAGTTGATAGACGTCAGGGAGGGAGTGCACAGGGTTGACAGGGTGGACGTGAACGAGTACATAGACATACAGCCTAAGGAGTTCCTCCTCGCCACGACCGTTGAGTACATAAAGTTACCCTCCCACATAACAGCCTTCGTTGAGGGTAGGTCTTCGCTGGGCAGACTCGGGCTCTTCATAGAGAACGCCGGTTGGGTGGATGCGGGGTTTGAGGGACAGATAACCCTTGAGCTGTACAACGCAAACAGCGTTCCCATAAGGCTTTATGTGGGGATGAGGGTGTGTCAGCTCGTCTTTGCGGAGCTTGATAAGATACCGGAGAACGTGTACTCGGGCAAGTACAAGGGGCAGAGAGGCGTAACGCCCTCAAGGATAGAGCTGGACGGAGACCTATGAAGGCACTCTTGATACTCACGCTCTTTTTTATAGCCTCCTGTGCCCAGAGACCGGTCAAGGTTGAGAGGCCGGAGACGAGGACTCCCGTCTACCATGCCCCCGTCAGGGGTGTTTTCAACAAGACGCCCAGAGGCGTGTTCATAAAGACAAGCTGTTCAAAGTTCGTTCGGGCTGTGAAGGAGGGAGATGTAGTGTACTCCGGCAGGGACATAGAGAGCTACGGCTGGGTGGTCATAGTGAACCAGAGGGACGGCTTCGTGTCTGTTTACGGCAGGCTCAGCAAGCCCTGGGTCAAAACGGGAGAGAGGGTCAAGGATAGACAGGTCATAGGTAAGGTGGGCAGGAACAAGGACGCCTGCGGCGTGTACTATGAACTCAGAGATGCCTACGGTAAACCTTTAAAACCCATCTTGAGGTGAGGCTCATGCTTATAGTGGCTGTTTTCCTGTGTCTCGTATCCCTTTCGGAAGCCGTTGAGCTCGCCGACAGGTGTGAGCTCTCCTATAAGAAGTGTGCCTTTGATTGCGTTCAGGAGTTTCCCCTTGACGAGAAGAAGAGAGAGGGATGCATTACAAGGTGCAAGCTGAACAAGGGCTGGTGCAAGGCGGGCAAAGCGGTAAAGGACGTAGCAAAGGACATCAACAGGTTCTTTGAAGGCTTTACAAAAGATCGGGACTGATCAGATGAGGAAGGGATTTGCGGACTTGCCTCTTCACCACGGCAAGGCTCCACCGTGGCTGTTCAAGAGGATGGTTGAGCTCTCAAGGAACATCGTTGAGCTGGTGGTGCTGGAGCACGGCAGAGATGCGTTCCTTGAGCGGGTGGCAGACCCTTATTGGTTTCAGTCTTTCGGTTGCGTTCTCGGGTTTGACTGGCACTCCAGCGGTCTCACCACAACGGTCTGCGGAGCTCTAAAGGAATCTCTCAGATACATCGGGAAGGATCTGGGCTTGTTCGTGGTCGGAGGAAAGGGAAAGAGCGCGCTCAGAACCCCCGAGGAGCTTGACAGGCTCGGAGAGATCGTGGGTACGGATACAGAAGGTCTGAAAGAGATAAGTCGTGTGGTTGCCAAGGTAGACAACACCCTGCTTCAGGATGGCTATCAGCTCTACCACCACACGCTGATCTTCACAGAGGACGGCTCCTGGGCTGTGGTTCAGCAGGGCTTGAATGCAGAGAACAGATATGCGAGGCGCTACCACTGGCTTGGTGATAGAGTGAACAACCTCGTTGAGGAACCCCACAGCGGCATATCCGCCCAAAAAGTTCACGAGAGGATAATCCTCAATATGGTGTCCAGGGAGTCTCGTGGTTCCAGGAGGTCAATAACCGAGCTGATCAGGGACAGGGAATTTCTCCTGAGAGAGCTTGAGAAGATGGAAAGCCTTAAGATGCCCTCAAGACACTACATAAAGGGTGAAGACCTAAACCTCAGAAAGCTCAGAGATACGGTTAAAAAGATAGACGCAGGGAGCGTAAAAGGGTTTGAAGACCTCCTTAAGCAGAGAGGAATAGGTCCAAAGACCATCAAAGCCCTCACTTTGGTGAGCGAACTCATTTATGGAGAAAAGCCCTCCTTTAAAGACCCCGCCCGTTACACCTTTGCTCACGGCGGGAAGGACGGACACCCCTTTCCCGTCCAGAGGGAGGTTTACGACGCAACCATAGATACCTTAAAAAGAGCCATATCAAAGGCAAAGATAGGTGAGAGGGAAAAGGTAGACGCCCTGAAAAGGCTCTCAAGAATACTCAACCACTGAGTCTATGTCCCTCAGAAAGTTTGGGTAGGAGATGTTAACGCACTCAACGTCGTCTATGATCGTTCTTCCGTCTGCCAAAAGTCCAGCCACCGTGAAAGCCATAGCTATCCTGTGGTCTCCGAAGGTCTTAATGTGAGCCCCCTTAAGCCTGTCAGTGCCCTCTATATCAAAGCCGTCCTCGTACTCATCAACCTTGACACCCATAGCACGCAGGTTCTCAACTATTGCTCTTATCCTGTCGCTCTCCTTTACCCTGAGCTCTCTCGCCCCCCTGACTGAAGACTTCCCTTCCGCAAGTGCCATAACTACGGCGAGCACAGGGATCTCGTCAATCATCGCAGGTATCTCTTCAGCGTCCACCTTCACGGCTTTCAGTCTCTTGCTTCCTCTAACCACTATGTCCGCTATGGGCTCCCCCGATATCTCCCTCTGGTTCTCGTAGCTGAGCTCTGCCCCCATGTCCCTCAGCTTTCTGTAAAAGCCATCCCTCGTAGGGTTAACGAGGACATCTCTGAGAACGAGCTCACCCCCTTCTGTTAGAAGTGCGAGGGCGCAGAAGAAGGCTGCCGAGGAGGGGTCGGCTGGACAGTAAACCTCGGAGCCCTTCAACTCCTGCCCGCCTCTGAGCTTTACTATGTGCCCCTTCTCCTCTGGAACGCTCACTATCTCAGCTCCAAAGAAGCTGAGCATCTTCTCCGTGTGGTCTCGGGACATAACGGGCTCCACCACCTCCGTGATGCCCTCCGCCTTGATCCCGGCAAGGAGTATGGAGGACTTTACCTGAGCTGAAGCCTTCTTGTTGAAGAAGGATATGCCTCTGAGCTTACCACCTCTGACAGCCACGGGTAGTTTGTTCCCCTGCTCCCTTCCGTCTATGGTAGCTCCCATGCTCCGCAGAGGATCAACGACCCTAAGCATCGGTCTTCCCCTCAGGCTCTCATCGCCGGTCAGGGCACTGAAGAAGGGCTGGGTTGATAGCACGCCGAGCATAAGCCTCGCCGTAGTCCCGGAGTTCCTTGCGTCCAGTATGTCCGTTGGCTCTTCAAAGAGGTAATTCTTTCCCTCTATCTCAAGCACGCTCCCGCTGTCATAGACTTCAACGCCGAGCATTCTGACCATGTTAAGGGTGGCGAGCGTATCTTCAGACCTAAGCCAGTCGTGAACGGTGGTCTTCCCCCTGGCAAGGGCACCTATGATCACAGCTCTGTGGGATATGGACTTGTCGGAGGGGACTCTCAGCTCACCCTTTACCCTGCTTACCCTTTTCTCAATAACGAGCTCCTTCATTCCAGGCTCAACCTCCTCTGCTTTGCCTCCTTCAGGTACTCTGTGAGCTCCTCTTCCCTCTCGTCCTCTATAAGCTCTTTGAGCTTCTGAAGGGAGTTCTCGTACACCTCTATAGCCTTCAGGACGTTGTTCCTGTTTTCTAAGAATATGTCCCTCCACATCACAGGATCGCTCGCCGCTATGCGGGTGAAGTCCTTAAAACCGCCCCCCGGATACTTGAACAGGTCTACTCCATCGGACATCTCTATGAGGGCGTCTATAAGGGCAAAGGCTATCGCATGGGGCAGGTGCGATACAGCCCCGAAGACCCAGTCGTGGAGCATGGGATCCATGAACTCAACCCTTCCACCCGTAAGCTTCCACAGGGAGACGACCTCCTCCAGGGCTTCCTTGTCGGTGCTTTCGGTCGGTGTTATGACTACCTTTTTACCCTCAAAGAGCTCTGCGAAGCTGTGCTCAACCCCCGACTTCTCCGTACCGGCGATGGGGTGGCTCCCGACGAACCTGCTCCCGAGCTGCTCCTCAAGCTCGTAAACGAGCTTTCCTTTCACACTCCCGAGGTCTGTGATCACAGCCCCTTCCTTCAGGAAGGGCTTCACACCCCTGACTATGCCCCTGAAGGTCCTCACCGGCGATGCGAGGACGACATAATCCGGCTCTATCTCCTGAACGAGTCCCAGCTCCGTTCCACCCCCATCAATTACGCCGAGCTCCTCCGCCTTATCTATGGTTTCCGGTTTTATGTCTACGCCGTATATGCTCCCTTTAAATCCTCCCCTGCGAAGGGCTAAGGCGAACGAGCCTCCCATAAACCCAACGCCCACTATGAGGAGAGATTTAGCCATAGGAGGAAATATTAAAACATATCAAGGAGCCTGAACTCTTCCTCCACCTCGGGAGGTATCTCCACATCCCTGACCTCGCTGCCCTCTATTATTACCGCGCTGCCCGGCTTGAGCTCAAATTCCTTGACGAACTCACGGAACTCCTTCTCCGTTTCTCTCTTGAACTTTTCGTACTCCTCTTTCTCCTCCCTTATCCCCTCCTCTATCTCGCGCCTGAACTCCTCAAACTCTTCCTCCTCCTTCTTTTTGTACCTTATGAACTCTCCAACCATCTTCCTCACGGTGAGGAGTCCGTCCTTTAGGAATATCCCTATACTGTCGCCCTTTGCGTCCACCATGAACCTTGTCCCTTTTATACCTATGATCACGGAGCGCACCCTAACCTTGAGCCCTCTGCTCTCCTCCCTCTTCCTTATCTGGAATACAGCCCTGCCCTCTTCAAAGTTCAGCCTGTCTATGCCCTCTATGTACAGGACGCTGTTCTCCATGAGGACGAGCTTGTTCACTCCGAGGAGCTTTACGAAAGCCATTGAGGAGAAGTCCGTTTTGAGAATGTCCTTAACAAAGAGCTCCTGAGGAAGGTGGGTTATCAGCTTACCCTTCAGATCACCCTCTCTCAGGAGCTTGACCCTCCCCTGCTTCTTGACCACCTCTCCTGCCTTCTCCCCGCCAAAAACGCTCAGTGCTAAAACGAGAACAATGGCTAATACTCTCATTTCCCTCCTCCTTTCCACCTTTTGTAAAGCTCGTGCTTAACGCCGAGCTGATCCAGCACCTTACCCACGACAAAGTCAACGACCTCCTGGAGCGAGCCCGGTCTGTGATAGAAGCCCGGACTTGCAGGTGTCACGATAGCCCCCGCGTCGGTGACCTTGAGCATGTTTTCTATGTGCACCCTTGAGTAAGGCATCTCCCTGACAACCATAACCAGTTTAACCCTCTCCTTTAAGGCTACTTCACAAACCCTGTGGATCAAGTTATTATTCACACCGTTCGCCACGCTTGCGAGGGTGCTCATGGAGCAGGGAATAACCACCACCCCTCTGTATCCCGTGAGGACAGAACCGCTCGCTATGGGAGCGGTAAGATCCTTCTCTCCGTGAAATTTCACCGAAGGAAATTCTTCCTTAAGCCCCTGAAGGTCTTTGTCAAGTTCCTCTCTCAGGACTATGCTTCCAGCCCCGGAGACCACCACATCAACGTAGGAAAACTCCGACAATACCTGTAGGACTCTGTATCCGTATACAGCTCCGCTCGCCCCGGTGATGCAGAGAACGAACCTGTCCATTACAGGAGGCTCCCGAGTATTCCCCCGAAGGTCTCAAAGAACAGTTTGAGCTTCTCTTTTCTTGGAGGTATAACAACGACGAGGGAGCCTTCTCCGTTTCTGCCGACCCTTATCTCCTCTCCCACGAGTGTGGGGTTTTTCCTGAAGTCATACAGGGCTATAACCGCCTCCAGGGAAATGAGCTCCTCCTTCAATCCCGTGGGTTCTCCTAATACTACTGTCAGCCTGGGCTTCTCCGATTCCACAGCTCCAAGGTCTTTCAGGTAGGATAGGGCTACATCCTTCAGTTCTTCGTTCTGGGACAGCACCCTCACTCCAACTCCCTCCAGCTTTACCGACCAGTCAGACTTCCCTCCTTTCTTGTCCGTAAGTCTTATATCCTCTATGACCATCTCATCGTCAACGCCTTTACACATGTCGTAAACGTTCAGGAGTGCAGTTGACACCGCGGTCAGAGCTTCCATCTCGTAGCCCGTTCTCGCTATGCCGCTCACCGTGGAGAAGACCTCTACGCTGTTATCGTTAACCCTCACTTCAACCTCCACAAAGTCAAGGGATATGGGGTGGCAGAAGGGAAGTATCTCGCCTGTTCTCTTGGCTCCGTAAATGCCCGTAAGCTTCGTGGCTTCAACAAGATCTCCCTTGGGAAGCTTTTTACCCCTTATCAGCTCCACGGTCTCCGGTCTGAGCCTTATCCTACCGTAAGCTCTCGCGCTCCTGTGGGTTTCAAATTTTGGACTTACGTCTATCGTTCTCATGAGCTTTAATATAACCTAAATGAAGCGTGTTTTACTCTCTCACGGCTCCGGAGGAGAAGAAACCCAAAGGTTGATAAAGGAGTTCTTCATAAAACACCTCTCAAACCCTATCCTTGAACGCATGGAGGACTCCGCAGTTCTTGATTTGGAGGGTGCCGTCGCCTTCACCACCGACTCCTTCACGGTCTCTCCTCCTTTCTTCAAGGGAGGGGATATAGGTAAGCTTGCGGTGGCTGGCACGGTAAACGACCTCGCCGTTATGGGTGCAAGACCGAAGTATCTCTCGGCGGGTTTCATAATAGAGGAGGGCTTCAGCTTTGAGGAGCTTGAGGGGGTCGTAAAGAGCATGGCTGAGGAGGCAAACAGGGCTGGTGTTCTCGTGGTCACCGGGGACACCAAGGTTGTCCCCAAGGGTCAGGTGGACAGGATATTCATAAACACCTCGGGCATAGGGATCATGACCTTCAAAGGTCTGTCCGCCCACACCTTGCAGGAGGGAGATGCGATACTCGTTTCAGGAACCGTTGGAGACCACGGTGCGTGCATTCTCGCCGAGAGGGAGGGCATGGAGTTTGAGATCCCCATAGAGAGCGACTGTAAGAGCCTGTGGGACATGATAGAGAAGGTCTTGAGCTCAGGCGTTCAAGTCCACGCTATAAGGGACGCCACGAGGGGTGGACTATCTGCAGTTCTCAACGAGTGGGCTGAACAGTCGGGTGTTGAAATAGAGGTTGAGGAGGATAAGATACCCGTCAAGGAAGCCGTCCTGGGACTCTGTGAGCTCCTCGGGTTTGAGCCCACCCACTTAGCCAACGAAGGTATGGCGGTAATGTCCGTCGCGGAAAGGGATGCAGAGAGGACTCTTGAGCTTCTCAGAGAACATCCCCACGGCAGGGATGCGGAGATCATAGGTAGGATTGTCGGAAATGGCAGCAGGGTTGTCTTAAGGACGCCTTACGGCGTGAAAAGGATAATGGAAGCACCTTCGGGCGAGCTCCTGCCACGTATATGCTGAAGTCCTGTGTGTTCACAGCTTAAACCTCTTTACGCTCTCCTCCATCCTCTCGGTGCTGTTGGATATGTCCGTTATGCTGTCCCTTATTATGTCAACTGCCCTGCTCTGCTCTTCCATAGCGGTGGCTATGGTATCTATGACGGTAGCGATCTCGGTGGTAACCTCCTCTATCTTCCTGTAGCTCTCCACTACAGCCTCCGAAGCGTCCTTGCCTTCAGCCACGGTCTTGAGGGCGTTTTCTAGGAGCTGGGCTATCTCCTTAGCCGCGTTACCCGATATTTCGGCGAGCCTCCTGACCTCGTCCGCGACCACGGCGAAACCTCTCCCCACCTCTCCAGCCCTCGCCGCCTCTATGGCGGCGTTCAGAGCCAATAGATTTGTTTGCTCCGCGATGGTTATTATCGTCTCCGTTATGGAGCTTATGCTCTCGCTCACGTCAACTATCCTGTTCATAGCCCCGTGCATGAAGGAAACCTTATCCTTCCCGTCCCTTATAGCTTCTGCCATGTCCATGGAAACGTTTCTCGCCCTCAGGGTCTCCTCAGATATCTGCCTTATAGCTTCGGAAGTCT